>CAZVKF010000019.1:2515-10807 GCA_964627585.1 uncultured Candidatus Saccharibacteria bacterium
GGCCTGTAAGGCTCGCTGAAGCGTCGCATGTACCGGATGCTTAGTTTAGAAAAGCGCTTCGCGCAGACGACGACATTTATAAGTATGATGTAATTAATGCGTCGGTAGAGAAAATTCTTGACGGATCGGAAACCGCCGTGGATGCGATCGGCCTGACGCTGCACGATAATCAACTTTTCTTCATTAACCGCTACGACAGTTTGATTTACTCTCTCAAACTGAAATAATTACACCAAGCTCACTATCACTTTCCGGGCCAATCCTTCGCCGACGCTCTCGGTTTTAACGTCAGGACGGCTTGCAAGTTCCATATGCACCAGCCGTCGTTCATAAGCGTTCATGGGCGGCAATGTCATTTCTTGCTTGGTCATAACCACTTTCCGTGCCGCCGCTTTTGCCAATTCAATAATCAAACGTTCTCTTTCTTTCCTGTAATTGTTGATATCCACCTGCAACAATGCGTAGCCGCCCCTCTTCGCAATCAGGCGGAGAACCATTTCCAAATCCGGCAAAAATCTGCCCGCATTTTTAATGGTATCGTCATATATACTCACTGAAAATTTATCCCCGTTATCGTGCGATTCGATTTTGAAATCACGGAAAAGATACTCAAGAAGTTTTTGAATTGGTTGATAATCGTTCGTCATGCTTCAGTAATCGCATAATAATCAACTGCTGTAAAATCGAAAAAATGGAGCTGACCAGCCAATAGAGCGCCGCGGCCGACGGCAGATAGGCAAGTACCACGACGGTAAATAAAGGACCCATCAGCACCATCTGTTTCGCAATTTTCTCAGATTGTTCGGTTAATGTCAACTTGCCTTGAATGTATTGGACCGCGGCAGCCAGTCCCACCATCAGGATACTGCGCTGGCTGAGATCAATCAACTTCAAGAAAAAATGGTTGATGTTCGACGGGGGAGCGATGAAGGAGTAAAGATCGCTAAAAGCCGCCGGAGAAAAGTCATTTAGAAAAACACGGTAAAGCGCGATAAGGATCGGCAGCTGCACGATGAGCAATAATATTCCGGAAAATGGATTGACGCGATGTTCTTTATAAAGAGCCATAAGCGCTTTGGCCTGTTTCTCGCGGTCGTCCTTATGATCATTTTGAATTTTTTTGATGTGCGGCTGGAGCCGCTGAAGAACAAGCTGCTGTCTGGTGCTGGTATGAAAAAGGGGGAATAGAATAATTCTTACTGCAATGGTAAGAAGTACGATCGCAACTCCAAGATCCTGGAACGCTACGTAATCATATAGAATAACCAAAGCGTTAAAAATTGGGCGGTATAAAAATGTATGAAACATAATTGATTTATATTTATATTTTTTTTAGCGCATCAAGGAGGTCGCGTATGATCTTTTCTTTCGATGCGGTCGTGACATCGGGCTGCGCTACGATTAAAATATCAAGACCCGTCCTTTTTACAAAATTCGGATTTCCGCGTATGATGTTGAACACGGCTCGCTTTATTCTGTTGCGGACGACGGCCTTCCTGCTTATCTTAGAACTTACGCGCACGGCGAATCTGTTATATTTGAGGCCGTTTGCCGACTGTTTTACAAGAAAAAGGTCTGATTTGACTGCCCGACCGCGAAGTTGAAAAAAATATTGCGCCGGTACGCGAAACTTCTTTGCCAACATACCAACCAAAAATCGCGGCTTATACCGTAAGCCGGTGCCGTCCCTTCTGCCGCCTGCCGTGAACCACCCTCCGTCCTCCCGCCGTCCTCATTCTTCTTAAAAAACCGTGCGTCCGCGCCCTCTTTTTCTTCTTAGGTTGATATGTAACCGACATATTACTACAATCCTATCAAATACTATACTAACTTACCAAAAAATGTTAAAAATTGCAAAGCGTTAAATATGGGGTATAAACTGTTTTCCACAGGTAATGCACAACTTATTCAGAAATGAATTTTGACGCGTTACTTGTTTAAACTAAAATAAAGACTATGGATTTAAATCGGCTTTGGGATACGGCGTTATCTGAGATAGAACTCCAAATCTCTCGGCCCAATTTCGTTACCTGGTTAAAAAACAGCCGCCTCGCCGACAAAAAAGACGGCATCGCGATAATCGCGCTGCCCAACAACTTCGCAAAAGAATGGGTCAAGACAAAATATCATAAAGTTATTCTCGCGACTCTTAGAAATATAGATAATGAAACAAAAAATATCCAATATTTAGTCCAGCCGGCGCTGGTCAAAGATCAAAAATTTCTCGGTGTCGCCGCAGGCGCGGAAACACAGAACGTAATTCCTGAATTCAAAATTGATTCCGAAACAAACCTAAATCCGCGTTATGCCCTTGAAGCTTTCGTTGTCGGTTCGTCCAATGAACTGGCATACGCGGCTGCCTGCGCCGTCATAAAAGAAGTGGGGACAAAGTACAATCCGTTATTCCTATACGGAGGCGTAGGACTCGGAAAAACTAATTTGATTCAGGCAATCGGCAACGAGATAAAAAAAGGCGAAAAAAATAAATATAAAATAAAATACGTGACCTCGGAAAAATTTACGAACGAAGTTGTGTGGTCGATCCGCAACAAGAGGATGGATGATATGAAATCAAAATACCGAGACATCGACGTATTAATCATCGACGATATTCAATTCATAGGCGGAAAAGAAAAAACGGAGGAAGAATTTTTCCACACATTCAACGTACTCTACGAAAATAACAAACAAATCATCATCTCTTCTGACCGTCCGCCGCGCTCCATCCCGACGCTCGAAGAAAGATTGCAGTCGCGTTTCGCATCCGGGATGATAGCCGACATTGGATTTCCGGACTACGAAACACGTGTGGCGATACTTAAAACCAAACTACAAGAACAAAATCAAAACTTAAACGAAGAAGTCATAAATGTTATCGCAAAAAAAGTGCAGCGCAACGTGAGAGAGCTTGAGGGCGCATTAAATAAGGCCATCTTTTATCGCGACCATAAAAACAGTGAAATTACTCCATCCCTGATGGAAAAAATAATAGAAGATGACTTCCACCAACCCATGAAAAACATAACGGCTAATTCCGTGCTGAAGGCTGTGGCCGATTTCTTCGAAATACCCTTTAGCGACATGGTGGGGCGATGCCGCAAAAAAGAGATAGTCGAACCGAGGCAAATCGCTATGTATCTGCTGCGCGAGGAAATGAAATTGTCCTACCCGCATATCGGAGAAAAACTCGGCAAACGCGATCACACCACCGCTATCCACGCCTACGAAAAAATCTCGCAGGAAATAATGAAAAATCAATCGCTAAACCAGAAAATTTTATCCATCAAAGACACCGTTTATAAAAATGGTTGACCCCCACACCTATGCATAGGTGTGGGGGTTGATAAGCGGTGAACATAAAGTTGGAAAAAGTTCATAGAAAGTGGATAAAAAAATCGATTACAGATTCATACACAAATCATCCAGAACTTATTCATTTTTCTTCAACACGATTTCAACAATTTCGCGTTAAAATAAATCAGAATTCATACCGTATAAATCAATCCTTCAATAAAATTTCATTTACTAATAACTACTAAAATTAATTAAATTATTAATATTTATGAAAGTAATAGTCCTTAAAAATAATTTAAAAACAGGTTTAGAAATTGTTTCGCGTGCGGTGTCCGAAAATTCAAATCTCCCGATACTGAAAACCGTTCTCCTTAAAAATAAAGAGAATAAATTGAGTATTTCCGGAACAAACTTGGAGTTAGCCATAACTTCTTACGTTTCAGGAAAAATAATCGAGCCGGGTGAATTAGCTGTTCCGCTCGGAGTATTTTTAACGATCGTCAACAATTTGGACGCCGACCGCATTCACTTGGAAAAGAAAAATAAGAATATGATTATTAAAACCGATAATTATTCCGCAACGATCCAGGGCATGGAACCGTCAGATTTCCCGATTATTCCGAAGTTGGAAGATAACGAACAGTATATGGAAATAAACTCCGAGGTACTTAAGAACAATATTTCCAAAGTAGCACCCGCGGCTCAAACATCGGATTTTCGTCCGGAACTCAACGGCCTACTTTTTGATTTTTACGTAAACGGCCTAAAATTGGCGGCAACGGACAGCTTTCGTCTTGCGGAGGCAACCGTTCCGTCGTCGCAATTTAAGACGAATTATCAAAGCGGTTTTAAAGCCATTATCCCTCTTAAAACAACACAGGAGTTATTACGGGTGTTAAAAGACGGCATAACGGCAAAAATGTGTTTTGATAGTAACCAAGTGCTCTTAAAAACCGACGATTTTGAGATTATTTCCCGACTTGTTGACGGCAGTTTCCCGGACTATGAACAAATTATTCCAAAGGGATTTGATACCGAAACTGTTCTTAACCGCGACCAATTTGTAAATGCGGTAAAGTTATCGAGCGCATTCACGACAAAGATTAACGATGTTCGTTTTAGAGTCAAGGACGGCAAAAAAAATCTTGAGATTTACTCTGCGGACAGCGCTCTCGGAGAGAATACTTATATTATTCCGGCGAAAGTAACCGGAAAAGCCGCAGACATTAGTTTTAACTGGCGCTTTCTTTTGGACGGGCTTAAGGCCCTGTTGTCCGAGGACGTGTTATTTGCGATAAACAACGAAACACGACCGGCAATTCTTAAATCTCCCGGAGACGACTCTTATTTTTATTTAGTGATGCCGATCAAATCCTCTTGACCGTTATCTGAAGACGATAATAGTTGCCTCATTTTCAGCGCCTTCGCTGTTTAGTACTTTCAACGTAAGGATATTTTGAGGTTGGATTTCCGAAGGCATTAAATTGAATTCGTACGTTTTTTGTTCCGGAATATCGCCGTTTAACTGTTGCGTTAATTTTCCGTTGAAGTACAGTTCTATTTTTACGATCTCGGACGAAGAGTCGATGCGCGTAAGCACCGTAATCCTATCGCTTATAAAGTCCCCGTTTTTAGGGGAAATAAATTCAACGTTCACTACTCCCGGCGGTTTCGGATTGGAAGTTGTGCTGAACTCCTCCATATTTTGAGGGACAAAGCCGTTGGATCGAACCCATTCCGAGACACCTTTTTCCCAGTTTTCAAATTGGGGATCCGAGGATGGGTTGTAGGGCGCGGGTCCCAGTGGGTCGTTTTTGTTGACGTAGTAGAGTATGGAATGAACGGCGCCGTCACTCGCGAACTTTCCATCAAGCATCGGCTTCGCCGGCAGAGAAATCGGATCGGGGCGGCTGAAGGTTTCCAACTCTTTATTTTTAAGGATCTCGTCCAAGAAGGCGTGCCATATCGGCACCGCGGCCAATATGCTGCTTCCTCTCCTTTGCATCGGTTGGTTATTGTTATTGCCGGCCCATACGCCGACTACGAGAGAGGGAGTGTATCCGATGGCCCATGCATCGCGGTAATCGTTGGTGGTGCCTGTTTTAAGCGCCACCTGATGCCCGGGGAATACCGTAAGGTCGAAACTGTTTTGGTAGAGCGGACGCCGGGCGTTGTCGTCGGTCAGTATATCGTTAAGCAGTCGTACCGGCTGCGGATCAACCACTCGTTGCGCATCATCCCGGTATTCTTCCAATACATTCCCATTGCTGTCTTCCGTTTTTAAAATCATCGTTTGGTCGTGTTTTTCTCCTTCCCGCGCGAATACCGAGTACGCCTCCACAAGTTCGTTTAGTTTCACCTCGCCGCCTCCCAGTACCAACGACAAGCCGTAGCGGCTTCGTTCTGTGAGAGTGGTGATGCCGAGATCGCGCGCCGTTGCCAACGCATCATCTATGCCGGCGAGATATAAAACTTTTACCGATGGAACGTTGATTGATTGGGCAAGCGCTTGCCTGAATGTCAGCGGGCCTCTGAATTTTTCATCGAAATTGTTGGGATGGTAGCTCCGTTCCGGATTGCCGCTGCTGTCGAATTCCGTAGGCGCGTCAAACACAACAGTGTCCGGGGCGTACCCCTTCTTGAAGGCGGTTAGGTATGCGAAGGGCTTGAAGGCCGAACCCGGTTGGCGCAATCCTTGCGTAGCGACGTTGAAATTACCCTCGTTTTTTATGTCGAAGTAGTCACGCGAGCCGACCATAGCAAGAACTTGTCCGGTTGGTGCGTCTTGGGCCACCAGCGCAGCATTCTTGCCTTCGTACAGTTCTTCGTTTCTGGCGGCGCCTTCAGCCACAACTTTTTCCGCAAGCTGTTGCATGTCCCAGTCAAGAGTTGTGGTAACTTTAAGGCCGCCGCGTTCCACTATATCCTCGCCGTATTTTTTAATCAGATAATCTTGTACTGCGATTACGAAATGCGGCGCTTTGATTTTTCCGGTTGATTGCGGGGCGAAGTACAGTTCGGCTTTTTGGGCCCGTTTCAATTCCTCTTCGTCAATGAAGCCGAGTTGAAACATTTGTTCCAGAACGTATTTCTGACGGTCTTTCAACTCGTCGATGTGGCTGCCCCACGGCGAATAGTAAGTCGGCGCCTTAGGAAGGGCCGCCAGAAGCGCCGCCTCGGCGAGGGTCAGATCTTTTGCCGATTTGTTAAAGTAGGTTTGGCTCGCGGCTTCAATGCCGTAGGCGTTAGCGCCGTAAGGAATCTGGTTCAGGTAAAGATAAAGAATCTGATCCTTGGAGAATGTCCGTTCCAGTCGAACGGACAGGATGATTTCTTTGATTTTTCTTATAATAGTACGCTCCGATGTCAGAAAACTGTTTTTGGCGAGCTGTTGAGTGATTGTGGACCCTCCCTGCACGAAGTGTCCTTTAATGATATCCGTTATTAACGCGCGCAGTATCGCCCGCCAGTCAAAGGCGGGATGCTGATAAAAATTTTGATCTTCGATGGCGACAGCTGCCCGTTTTACGTACTCCGGAATTTCTTCATAAGGAACAACTGTCCGCTTTTCTTCGCCGTGGATTTCGTACAAAAGGACGTTTCCGGTACGGTCGTATATCTTTGTTGATTGTACAAGCTGGCGTTCATTCAGCTGTGAGGGATCCGGCAGCGATTTAAAAATATAAATGAAGGCAGCGCCGGAAACGATTAACGCGGAGAGAATTAAAATTAAGCACAGGTTAAATATCCGTCTGGGCACATTTTTATTTTTTCTTGTTCTTTGGTACTTTGGTCGAGGCATCGGCTGCAATCCGTTACACCAGTATACAATTTTGGGATTATATTTTCAAAATAAAGCTGACCCCATTAGTTGGAATAAACCCCGCCTGTCCATGGACAGGCGGGGTTTTGAGCAACTATGGTCTATACTAATTCATCGCCTTCGGTGTAATCTCCGCCCGGAGGAGTTTCTTCTTCTTTCTCTCCCTCTTCGAGTTCTTCTTCAAAGCCGAAATTATCGTCATTATCTCCGCCTTGATTTACAAAACGCGAAAGGACTCCCAATGGTGCTGCTGCGATCATCTTTTATGTAGTCATTTTATACGCGACCTTTTTATTTTGATGATTAAAAGAGTATAACTACGACGTATTATCTGTCAATCCCCACTTGTTCCCATCGCCGTGCGCCGCCGTTATGGCTACCGCTACGGCGTCGCTTACGTCATCCGGGCCCGGTATTTCCTTAACATTTAAAAGGAGGCAGCTCATTTTTGCAACGGCCGCTTTGTCTGCGCCGCCGAAGCCGGTAATGGCCTTTTTTATCTGAGGCGGAGTATATTCGCGCAGCGGAATTCTTTTCCTGGATATTACATACAAGATAATTCCGATCGCACCCGCGACTTCTATTACCGTTTTTTGGTTTTTGGAAAAGTATATTTTTTCAACAGCCGCCAGATCGGGTCGGTACTTCTTTAAAATGGATTCTATATTCTCGGCGAGCGAGGTATACTTGAATGTTTTACTGCGGCTTTTTATCTCGATGACGCCCGCTTTTATAAGCCGCAATCCTTTGCTTTTTTCCAGTACGGCGTAGCCGATGCGGTTGCTTCCGGGATCAATGCCAAGTATTACCATAGATTCTTATGTATTAGTGTACACTTTTTGTACGTCGTCATGCGATTCCAGCGCCAGAACAAGAGCTTCAACTTTTCTCCTGTCTTCTTCCGAAACTTCTTGCTTGAACTTCGGGGCCCACTCTTCGCCCTCGCGGCCGGGGGGATTAAATGCCCAGCGTACGCTTCCGGGTTCGGCCCATTTTCCGTTATTATCGTTCAAAATTTTTTTAATTTCAGCGATAGTTCTGTTTTTGCTGTCCGTGATGGCCTCTATAATAATGGCTGCGCCCGACGGTCCGTAGGCCTCGCACGTCAGTTCTTCCAGTTCATTGTTTTTCTCGGCCGCTCTTTTAATCGCGCGATCGATGTTTTCTTGAGTAAC
>CAZVKF010000019.1:10817-11122 GCA_964627585.1 uncultured Candidatus Saccharibacteria bacterium
TGCGAAGTCGCGGATTAAATTCAGGGTTTTGTTCTTTTTTCGCTGAGATGGTTACGGCGTTGAGAAGCTTTGCAAAAAGCTGGCCGCGTTTTTGATCTGCCGCTTCTTTTTTATGTTTTATTCCCGCCCAATGTGAGTGACCAGACATGCTTTCAGTTTTTAGCTTATAGCTTTTGGTTTTGAAGTCAATAAAAAAGGCCCGCAGGACCCCATTAGATGAGCGAAGCTCTATCTGACGGGGTGCGGGCCTGAGGCGGGATGGCCTGCCTGCCGGCCTTGCTCTGCCGAAGCGGGCTACGCGAAGG
>CAZVKF010000020.1:0-7266 GCA_964627585.1 uncultured Candidatus Saccharibacteria bacterium
CATTGAAAACTCCAGATTGCGCAATGTCTGCCGCAACCAAATCCTTTTCTCTTTTTCCCGCTCAGGCACGTCAAAAACAATTACTTTAAAATAATCCTTATCTGAATCGCCGTCAGACCGCAAAGGCACTAAAGTGCTATTTTTATCCCCAGAAGCAAGGAGGCGCAGCTTTTCAATGCCTTTACTCGTAATACGCCAGAATGTGCCTTGTTTGGTTTTCTTTTTCTCAATTAATCCTTCTTCGCGAAGATGCGCAAGCATAACATAAAATCTCTGCCTCTCCCGATATTCTTCTTCACGAATCCGCCTCCTGCGTTCCACCGCCAGTTCCGTCTCTGACTTCCAATCCGGATTAAACATTTTTCTGCGCATATTTCTATATGACTTTTGGTAGCCGGCAAAAATAACATCTGTTGCCATTACTTCTGCCTCATCAATGATTTTTAACAATATTTCACTTAACATAGGCCTGATATAGATTAGTTACTTAGATATTTTACGATCGTAAAATATCTAAGTAAATTATTTATTTTCCTCTCTTTTCATCAAATAAGCATACGCCGCGAGGGCGGCTTTGACGGCGTCGCCTGCGGAAATATTGTTCTGTTTGTAGGGGTCGTCGGTTATGTCGCCGGCGGCGAAGATGCCCGGATGCGAAGTGCTGCCGTGTTTTGAGTTGATAACGATTTGTCCCCACTTATCAATTTCAACCAGCCCTTTAACCATTTCGGAATTCGGCACCGAGCCGATTTCAACGAAAACTCCGTCAACCGCAAGCGTTTTTTCTTCCCCGCTTTTGGTATCTTTGTAGCGCAGGCCGCTTACGAATTTATCGCCGATGATTTCAAGTATTTCGGCATTAAAAATAATCTGTTTAAGCTTCGGGTTCTTTTTTATTTCTTCCCGTATAAGCGGATCGCCTTTCAGAACATCGCTGCGGTTCAGAAGATAAATTTCGGAAGCGTAGGGAAAGAGGTCCTGTACCGCTTCCAATCCGGCGTTTCCTCCGCCTACCACCGCGACGCGCTTGCCGGGGAAAAGCGGGGCGTCGCAAGTTGAGCAGAACACAACTCCCTTGCCCTCGAACTTGTCTTCGCCCGGAACGCCGAGGCGGCGCCTTCTCGCTCCGGCGGCAAGAATAACGGCCTTGGCCTCATAGCGGTTGCTCTTGTCGGTTTCAACTTCAAAATCGCAAACGCGCGTCTTGTCGGAACATTTTGTCGCTTTCACCGCCAAAACCTTTTCGGACGTTTTCATTTCAATATCGTCGGGGTAAGCGCGCACGTGGTCCTCAAGTTTCTTGGCGAGTTCAAAACCTGAAATATGCTTCTCCCCTATCCAATTCTGTACGTCGTCGGAAACAACGGACTGGCCGCCGAAGGATTCCGCTATCAAAAGCGTTCTTAATTTCTTTCGCGCGGCATATACTGCCGCGGCAACACCCGCGGGACCGCCCCCGACTATGATTAAATCGTACATAATATTTCGGATAAAAAGATTACTTACGCCAAGCCGAACGCTTCGCGCAACGCCTTGCGATCGAATCCTACGTAAACTTCGTTGTCGATTTCAATCACCGGCACCCCAAGCTGATGAGATTTAACTTCCATTTCCCTCCAGGCGCGAGGATCATTATGCACGTCTGATTCTTCGTAAGGTATCCCATGCTGCTGCAAAAAGTTCCTGGCGAGTTTGCAATAAGAGCAGTTTGCGATTGTATAAATTTTTACTGCCATAAATTTATTATACTTATTATACTTCGTTTCCGAAAATTTTCCACAACGCGAGGACGATGATGATTGCGCCGACGATAACGTTGCTCAGCATGGCGAGATTGGCGGCTGAAAAACCGAGAATCCACGGAGACGCAAGCACCCAGATTCCCGCTATTAGCTCCGCCCAGTTCCGCCACATCATATTTATCAATATATCAAACGCGGTGGATAAAAAACAACCCCGCCTGTCTATAGACAGGCGGGGTTTGCCTTAGCGTCGCCTAAAAGATTGGCGGCGCTCACGGTGACAGTCACGGCACAAAAGCTGATCCAAGCGGGCCTGGTCAGGCTCGAAGGGGAGCTCCGTTATAGGAGCGCCGCACTTCGCGCACTTCCAGTCACCCTGAAACATCTTGCGCTGCGGAAAACCACCGTCATTGCTTCTAAAATCCATTTTGCCTCGTACTTTTACTTAATCGCCCTTTTACGTTTATTCGAGGCAAACGGATTATTAATCTCATCTTCCTCGTTAAACTGCCCTTAAGTTTACCTTACTTTAAGCGCTTCGTCAATAGCCGCTTTAAATACGGCGTACGGCTGAGCGCCAACTATTTTTTGTCCATTAACAAATGACGTAGGCGTACCGTCTCTCGGGCCTAAAACTGCCTGTGCCGCTTGAATATCGGCTTCAATTTCCGAGGCGTATTTGTTGGAACCGATACAGGATCCGAACTGCGCCGCATTCAAACCGAGATTGGAAGCAAGGTTCATAAATAATTCCTTCTTTAGATTGCCGCTGTTTTCCGAACTGCCGTTAATTTGCCCATCATCGTTTTTATCTTCATCGAGTTCGGCGGTAAACAAAGCGTCGTGGTAATCCCAGAATTTTCCCTGATCCTTCGCGCACTCCGCGGCCTCGGCTGCGGCCTGAGATTCCGGCCCGAGGATAACAAGATTCCTGTATGCCATCCTGACTTTGCCCGCGGCAATGTACTCCGTCTTAATCAGCGATTCGGTCTGGGAGAAAAATCTTGCGCAAAACGGGCACTGATAATCTCCGAATTCCACGAGCGTAACCGGCGCATTCGGATCGCCCAACACCGCCGCATTCCCGACGCCAACCTCGCCGTTGGCGGCCGTCTCAAGCGAGGCGGTCGGCGAAACGGAGTCATCGCGTCCGGCGGAATAAATAACGGCGCCGGCTATCATAACCGCCGCCACAAGGACGCTTATCGGCAGCCAGTAATCCTTTTGTTGTGTCTCCGACATTGGATTTTATGGTATGGCGTCAATTTGATAAAGTCAAGTCCGCGCCTTAGTATTAATTAGTACTAATAAGAATAGCATATGATGAAGCCAAAACAAGCGGGGTTGCTTATCGGGGACGCCCTTTTTTTCTACGCAGCGCTCTTTATCGTGCTTATTCTGCGCTACGGAATACCTCAATACATCGATCTTTGGAACGAACATCTGGCGCCGTTCTCTGCCGTTTTCGCGGCGCTGCTTTTTACTTTCTACATGCTGGGGCTGTACGAATTCGGCAGTTTGAAAAACACGCTTCCATTCTTCCGGACGCTTATCTCCGCGCTGGGCATTCTTTTCGCCGTATCGCTGGCATTCTTCTACCTCACGCCGTCCGTCGGCATTTCTCCGAAAACAAACTTGGTCCTATTCTTCCTGATCTTCGGCGCCTTGGAATGCGGCTGGCGTTCGACATTCAATGCTTTCATTGCTTCTGCCGCGCCTCAAAAGATTTCATTCATCGGAGAATCGCCGGAAATCCTGTCGCTTTCGAAATACCTTCGCGCCAACCCGCAGTTCGGATACGAAATATCAAGCCGCGAGCAATCATCGATTGTCGTGGTTCCCATGCATATGAAAAGGGATCGCGAGGTCGTTAAATCGCTTTATGCGCATTTCAGCCGCGGCGTTGAAATCGTAAGTTTTTCGGATTTCTACGAAAGAATCTTCGGCAAAACGCCGCTGGTTGAAGTCGAAGAGGCGTGGTTTCTGGAACACATCGCGCGCCGCAAACCGCTTTACGAATTTATAAAAGCGGCCGTGGAACGTTCGCTGTCGCTGATTCTGATCGTACTGCTTCTCCCGCTTATGGCGCTTATCGCCCTTGTTGTGAGATTGACCTCGCGCGGCCCGGTTATATACGCCCAAACGCGCGTCGGCAAAGGCGGCGAAACATTCACTCTCTATAAATTCCGCAGCATGCGCGCCGACGCCGAAAAAGAAGGGCCGCAATGGTCCGGCGCGCGCGACCCGCGCGTTACTCCGTTAGGACGCGTTCTCAGAGTTACCCATCTCGACGAACTGCCCCAACTTTTAAATATAATCAAAGGCGAATTATCCATCGTGGGGCCGCGGCCGGAACGTCCGGAGTTCGTGAACATGCTTGCCCGGGAAATACCGTATTACGAAATCCGCCACCTGGTGACGCCAGGCGTAACGGGATGGGCGCAAATAAATTTCCGCTACGGCTCCTCGGTTGAAGATGCGCGCGAAAAACTGCAGTATGACATTTATTATCTGAAAGAGCGCTCTTTCATCCTCGATGCGTTGGTAATACTCAAGACCGCAAATTTATGGCTAAATTAAGAAAATTCCTTTTTGAAAACACCTCTCTTCGGCAGACGGTGGCAAAAAATACATTGTGGCTTTCCATCGGAGAAATTACCAGCCGCCTCGTCAGAGCCGGCCTTATTATTTACGCGGCGCGCATCCTCGGCACGGAGGGCTACGGCGTTTTCTCTTACGCGCTGAACGTGGCGGCTTTCTTCAGCATATTTGCCGACGTCGGTTTATCCGGATTGATGACCCGCGAAGCGGTGAAAAAACCGGAGCGCATCAAGGAATATTTCTCAACCGCCTTTATCCTGAAACTTGTCCTGGCCGCGGCAACGACGGGCATTATGCTTTTAGCCGCTCCGGCGTTCACGCGGGTCAAGGAAGCTCTGCCGCTCTTGCCGCTCATCGCCTTTCTTCCGGCATTTGACACTTTGCGCGGATTCGGATTCGCAATCACAAGAGCCGAAAACCGCATGGAATTGGAAGCGATATTGAACGTCATCACCAACGTCTTGATAACCGCCCTCGGCGTCGCCGCCCTTATCATACGGCCCGCCCCTTTTTATCTGACCATGGCCTATACCGCAGGAAGCGGAATCGGTTTTATCCTGCTGGTCGCGGTGCTTTGGGGGCAGTTCCGCGATTCTTTTAAGTACTTCCGGAAAGAACTTCTCCGCCCTCTCCTGGCCGCGGCGTGGCCGTTCGCAATAATGAGCATACTCGGCGGCTTTATGATAAACATTGATGTCATAATTCTTAACTGGTTCCGCTCGGCGCATGAACTCGGGCTGTACGGCGCGTCCCAAAGGCCGGTTTTGCTGATGTATATCCTGCCCGGGTTCATCGCCATGGCGCTTTTCCCCATCATGAGCCGACTGGCAGGCGAAGAAGGGCGCGAGCGCTTTAGAGCCATCCTTGAAAAAGCTTTGCGCGTGAGCATGGCCGTTGCCCTGCCCCTCGCCGTCGGCGGCATTATTGTCGGAGAAGAACTGATCAAACTTCTTTTCGGCGCCGCTTATCTTGACGCGGTTCCCGCCTTTAAAATACTGATGCTCACAACGCTGCTCATATTCCCGGGCACAATTATCGGAAACGCGATTTTCGCCTACGACCGCCAAAAAATTTTCATTGTTTCCGCCGCCGGCGGCGCAGTCCTGAACGCCGTTCTTGACGTCATCCTCATACCTCCCTACGGCATAGCGGGTTCGGCTGTCGCCACCGTCATAGCGCAAGGATTCACCAACGGCTGGAATTGGCGCAAAATGCGCCGAATCAACAATTTCAAGGTACTGCCGCAGCTAAAAAAAGTCGCGGCGGCAACCGCGCTGATGGGCATATTCACCGCAACGCTCACAGCGCTGGGCGCGCCGATTCTCATCACGGTCCCGCTCGCCATCGCGGTCTACGCGGGAACGCTGATTATCCTAAAAGAGCCGCTGCTCCATGAATTTCGCTCCTTACTCTCGTGAGATAAAATGATGAACAGAAAAGTATTTTTAAAAAAATTTGAGGACGCCGTCGAAAAATACGGGAATTTTGATAAATACGTGGGCGCGGGACTGAAAAGAAAGATTCAAAGAATGATTTTCAATCCCAGAATTTATGTTCTTTATATCCTGTGGCATTTAAATTTATTGCCGTCAAAAAACAAAAAGACGAAATTATTCTGGGGCAGAGAAATAAACCTGGACATTGCTTCTAAAGATTCGTTCATACTCTATAACTTGGGAAGGATTATCGGCCCGGGCGAAGATAAGTTAGTAAAGTTTTTAATTAAAAACCTGCGGGAGGACGATGTGTTTTATGATATCGGCGCCAACTACGGTTTTTATACGTATTTATCCTTGGAGTTTTGCGGGGAAGTTCATGCTTTCGAACCGCTCCCGAACGTTTTTGAAAATCTAAAATCCAATTTGTCTGATTTTCCCAATGTTTTTTTAAATAATCTTGCCCTCTCCGACACGGCGGGCTCTTCGTTATTGTATATACCGCAAAGCCATTTGGGCGGTTCAACCATTATCCAGGAGTCCTTGGCCTCGCACTACTATAAGTTCCGACAAAATCCCATTGAAGTTAAAACAATAAACTTGGCTGAGTATTTAAAGGCCCATAATCCTCCGTCAGTGATTAAAATGGACGTTGAAGGCGCCGAGGGTTTGGTAATCGAGGGGGGAAGAGAATTTTTTAAAAATAATTCGCCGATAATCGCGATGGAGGTATGGAGCCAAGAGGAAGGCGGACGCATTTCGATGCAAGCGGTTGAAAAGTTAAGAAATCTGGGTTATAAATCTTATTTTATCAATTTCGGCGGCGAATTAGAGGAAGCGGGCGGCGATTTGGCGGAAATGGCCTCAAAAAACAATCTGCCCGCCGATAATTTTGTTTTTAAAAAATTATGAGGATAGCCATAAATTTGATTCCCTTTTCAAATATCCAGGGAATAGAAATCTTTGCCCGGAATCTTATCCTTAGCATTTTAAAAATCGACCGCGATGATGATTTTTTTATCCTGAGTTCGGAAAATACGCCCCCTTTGTTGGATTTCCGCAATAAAATGTTAAAAACCGAGTTTTTAACACTTCCCATGAAATCCAGATACGGCAAAATTATCTATCAGCAAACGTTGCTTTATTTTTTATTAAAAAAATATAAATTCGATATTTTATTTTCACCTTCTCCTCATGCCCCGTTTTTTTATAAAAATAAAGTAACCGTTATCCATGATTGCGCTTATGACCGCTTCAAAGAATTCGAGAATATTTTTTCTAAAATTTATTTTCGAGCCCTGTTTTACGGCGCGAAATATTTCAGCGGGAAAATTATAACCGTTTCTAATTTTTCGAAAAGCGAATTAATAAAACTTTATAAAATAAGTCCGGAGAAAATCGAAGTAATCTATGAAGGAGTTCCCGAATTGCCCCCCGTAAAAAATGAGACGATCAATGCCGTCACAAATAAATTTAATATAGATAAA
>CAZVKF010000020.1:7276-10664 GCA_964627585.1 uncultured Candidatus Saccharibacteria bacterium
AGTAGAATGGACCGGTTTCGGGCGAGACGGTTTTTCAGGCGGACGACTGCTGGGCGCTGCGGCGGGGAAGGATCTACGAAGCAGACGCCTCTGCTGGGCACGTGTACGGCCATTTGTCCGGCGTTACCTTTGAGCGTTATCTTTGCGTGCCGATGATGGGCCAAGGCGCGGCACTTGGTTTTCTCCATTTGCGGCAACTGGAGGCCGAGAAAAAATTTACCCGGGCTGATTAAGGCCTTTAAAATTTTTATGGAAGAAAGTAAAGTTGATTGGCTGTTGGTTATTGCCGGCAGGAAGGATAAAAGATTTTTGAATTTAGAGACGGCAATAAAGGAAGCCGGGATTGAGAGTAGCGTAATCTTGACGGATTTTATTTCTCAGGAAGAAAAAGTCGCCTTATACAAACGGGCTGTCGCTTTGACTTTCCCGTCATACTACGAAGGATTTGGTCTGCCGGTCCTGGAAGCCCAAAGCTTGGGCGTTCCGGTTTTGAATTCCAATGTTTCGTCTTTGCCGGAAGTCGGCGGCAGCGGCGCCCTGTACGTTGACCCGCGCAGTCCGGAAGATATAGCAGCGGGAATGAAAAAAATGGCGTATGACCGCGCGTTGCGGGAAAAACTGATCGCCGCGGGATATGAGAACGTAAAAAGATTTTCATGGGACAAAGCCGCGGAAAAACTTATCTCTATTTTTAAAACAGCCGGACAATGAAAATACTTCACGTCAATAAATTATACTCGCCTTGGATCGGCGGGGTGGAAAAAGTCGTTCAGAATATCGCAGAGGGACTGGACGGTTTTGAAAACGAGGTTCTGGTATGCCAGCCAAAAGGGAAGAGAGTCGTTGACGGCGTAAACGGCGTCGCGGTCTATCGCGCGGAGCGTTTCGGAATTCTCTGGGGCATGCCGCTTTCGCTGGATTTTTTCCGCCTGTTCCGCGAGCGCGTCCGCGATGCCGACCTGGTTTTTCTGCATCATCCTTTCCCGCTCGGCTTTTGCGCCTATCTCCTTTTCGGCAAAAATAAACCGCTGGCCGTGTGGTATCACTCGGACATAGTCCGCCAGAAAATAACGGGGTTCTTGTTCAAACCGTTTTTGAACGCGGTCTTGAAAAAAGCAAAAGTCATTTTCGCCTCAAGCGGCAAGCTGGCGGCCGGCTATAACGCAAAAGTCATTCCCTTCGGCATTGACATAGAAGCATTTGCGAAAAACGCGGCGGTGGAGCGCGAGGCGGAAAAAATCCGGGAACGATTCGGCGCTCCGGTTGTGCTCTCCGTTGGCCGGCTGGTTTACTACAAGGGCTTTGACCACCTGATACGGGCGCTTACAACCGCGGCGGCCCGCCTGCTGATAGTCGGGAGCGGACCGCTTAAAGGCGAACTTTTGGAATTGGCGGATGCCCTTGGCATCAAAGAAAGAGTCCGCATTACCCCCCCTGTCCATGGACGGGGGGGGCTCGCCCCGTATTATTACGCCTGCGATATATTCGTTCTGCCTTCCGTTGAAAGATCCGAGGCCTTCGGAATAGTGCAGGTTGAGGCAATGGCCTGCGGAAAGCCGGTCATAAACACGGACTTGCCTACCGGCGTCCCGGAGGTAAGTGTTGGCGGCGAAACCGGCTTAACTGTGCCGCCGAAAGACGCGGCGGCGCTGGCAAAAGCCGTCAATACTCTGCTCACTGACGCCGCGCTGAGAAAAAAAATGGGCGCCGCCGCCCGCCTCCGCGCGGAAAAAGTGTTTTCAAAAAAACGATTTATTGAGGCCATTAAAAAAGAAATAGAGCCGCTGATAAAGCTGTAAAATGTTAAAAGCTCGGTTTTTAACATTTTCGAGACCTTGCGGCATAAGCAAACTGATCAAAATAATGGAGCAGCTCTTTAAGAGAAGTGTGATATTCATTTTTACCAAAAACAATGTCGCAAAAAACCTCTCGGGCGCGCGTTATTTCCCGTCGCCGCCCATGCCAGCGCGGATCGTCCAGGGTCAAGTCAAAAAGCTCCAGCGCCCTTAGCACGGCGGCTTTAAAAAGATTTTGATCCTTCTCCTGCCAACGAATCGCTCTGCTAATTTCACCGCCTATATTGCCGAGCTGCTCTGACAAAGAAAGTTTTTGCCACCCGCCTTTCGCTAAATTTTTGTGTTGAACCATCTTAACGAAGAATCAATTTATCAACGATTTTTCTTATTTCCTCCTGAATTTTTAAGTCGTCTACTCCGCGCGAACGATTTCCATACTGCGGTTTTATATTGATCATTGAATCAAATTCAATCCATTCATCGCCTGATTTTTCCGGGTATAAATTGATTCCCCAAACGTTCTCTCGTTTAGAACCGTTCTCCGATTCAACGTCAACAACGGCTTTAACCAAACCGCCAAATTGATTTTCGGCTATTTTCATTAACTCGCCAGCCTTGATTGGTTCCTTAATAATTCGCATAGCTGTGAGGGATTATCCGTAATTTTACCTCAAATCCCGTATTAAACCAAACCCCGCCTGTCCATGGACAGGCGGGGTTGTTTCTATCCTATCATTACGCTCTCCATTACTAATGGGGCAGAAGTTCGGCGATTCGAGCCGTAAGCAGAGTAATAACCTGTTGGAGAAGCGAAGTCAATACAGCTCTGACCTGCGCGATAGCCGCCTGCCTTTGTTCCGGGGTCAATGTGCTCAAGTCGGACGGCAGATTCAGAAGCGCAGTGCCCGGAGTTACGCCGGTTTCCGCGGGAGTTAACGCCGCGGCAGGCGCGGCTCCGCCGCCGCCTCCACCGCCTCCGCCGCCGCCTCCACCTCCGCCAGAACACGCCTTCGCGGTCGGCGTTATCGTAACTTCGCCGGGTCCATGAATAATCAGCTTCGTACCGCCCGACGAACAACTAAGATTAAACCTAATCGAAGAATCGGCGACAACCGCAAGGTCTCTATCCTTAGACCTTACATCAAGCGTTACTCCGCTAGGGATGGTTACTTCAATGTTGCCGGCGTTTACCGTCATGTCTGTCGCGCCGGAATCCGATATGACCGTGAGGTCAATAGCCGGACTCGTAAGCGAAACCGTCACATTTCCGGTAAATTCAATATCTTGAGCCATTGCCGCCGATGCTCCAAAGAGAAGCGCCAAAGCTAACGCAACCGCTGAACCTAATTTTGCACCCTCCAAAGTTTTTCTTACGGAAAAATTTAGGAGGGTAAATTTATTTTTTGTCATTTTTTTATTTCCCTCCGCGGAACCGCCTTTTGGTTTAAATGAACAAATGGCGGTTCCGCAGTAAAGAATTAAGGTTCTAATCAGAATCACCAAGCAATGCTTCCCAAGTATTGGCAGCATAACAGGCATATATCGTTGCATCCTCACCACCATCAGTCCTCAGGAAAATACTACCCACAGCA
>CAZVKF010000021.1:0-4782 GCA_964627585.1 uncultured Candidatus Saccharibacteria bacterium
CCACCGCCGTTATCAGCCGTCAATATCTCAAGAAAATCTGCAGAAGTTTTACGAACTGATTCGAAATGATCCGCTGTTTTACGATCCGGCTACCGATGTTGAGTTTCTAAAAGCGTCAATTTTGGAGCTGAAAAACACGGAAGACATAATTTTGCTGGTTGATAAAATCTACAGGGATAAAAATGTTTTTCCGGAGGGATGGCGATTGTGGCCGGATGAGTTTTTGGCGACGCTGCCGTTTATACACGAAACAACCAAGAACTTTTTGGATGCGCCGACGCCGGAAAAAGCGTTCAAGCTTTTGATTTGGTACGACCGCGCCGTCAATTCTTATCAGCAGGCGATTGAGCTCCATCTGAAAACCATGGAGGCGGTCTTTAAACAAGATGCTAAGGCCTCCAAAACCAAGATTCTTTTTCTTGGTTCCGGCACAACGCCGGAAATAGTGAAAAACGACTTTCTTTTAATTCAAAAAAACGGAGAGGCGCTGAAAAAAGAAATAAACCGGCGCGGTGATTGCTTATATTACGGCAAATGCCAGACGTCAAACATCAACGGCCGGGCGTCAAATGTCGGCGGCCGGGAATCGGAATTTGTGCCGTTCAATCCGTTGCCGGATGCGGTTCTCGGCATTGACCGGAAGAACGGCAATGTTCTCGGTCCGTATTGGTCGGAAACCGGATGCTTTGGATTTGCAGCCAATGGGGCGACTATTAATTATCCTTTCTATCTTGTCGAGACAGAAGCCAGCGAGTTGAAAAAAAATTTTCTAAAACCGCTCCTTTCCAATTCGCAATATTTCAGGGTTTACGCGGAGACCCCCCAGAAGGCAGACGCCGTTATGCATCTTGGTCGCGATATTAAGTTTCGCCGTCAATATGCGACGAATGATTATCTTTGTACGGACCTTACTTATTTAGCCGATCTTTTTTCCCAATATATCAAAAAGAGAAAGGAAGGTTTTCGGGTGGACGGCGGGCTTGCCGTTTTTCCGTACCTCATCCAAAACACCATGGCTTACATCACTACTCTAATCTATCAACCGATATATACCGGCAAGGCCTATCCGCCGCTTTATTTTCTGGTAAGTCGCAGCGCCTATTCGCTGTATTTCGGAACTTTTTCTTCCGCCGTATGGCGCCTTGACGGAAAGCCGAATTTTTTGCTGCGCCGGAATTTTAATTTTAGAAATGGTTACGCGACTTATGACGAACTTTTGAAAGACGGAATAAACCTTAAAGACATACTGGCCTCCCGTAATGACCCTTCGCTCCGCGATGTGTATCTCGAAGCATTACGCAGCGCGCCGGCCCACTGAGCGTTAAAAATGCGGCACCAGTTTTTTTGAAATTGCGGATTTTCCGCCGGCTTCTTTTTGAGATTTTTTTAAAAATTCTATTTTTATCGGCAGAAATAATCCCTGCGCAACCAACTCCTGAAATGAAAACTGGTTTGAGATGCGGAAGCAGTTATTGAAAGTTTCTTCGACGAGAGTCGCCAGAGGCGCGGTTAGTTCAATGCCGTTCTTCGGCGTTAATTTCACCACGATCTCATTGATGATTTTGCCGGCATCGTTTTTTTGGTAAAAGTGGGCCTCAAAGCCCTCTTCAATATAAGGCGTGAGTTTTTTTACCGCCCTTTCAAAACTTTCTCTGTGAATCTCAAAGCCGCCAATTTTGATTCTATCTGAATTCTTACGCCCCAGTACTTCTATTAAGGGCGACCCCAGGCCGCATGGGCAAAGTTTCTTGATGAACTCGCCGAGGTCTCCGGTTTTATAGCGAATCAACGGCGAGGGACAGGGGTTTAAATGAGTAAGCATAATCTCGCCGGCACCGTTGCCGTCTTCGGGAATTATTTCGCAAAAAAGCTCGTCGTCATAGATATGAAAAATAGGCAGCTCGCCCTGAGCCAGCGGCAAGCATTGAAATCCGATGCCGGACGCCTCGGCCGAAGAGTAGGCCTGCCGCAAAAGCGCATTGGGAAATTCCGAATGGAATTTTTCTCTATGAATGGGGGATAATGGAGCGCCGTAGAACTGCAATAGGCGAATGTTTTTTAGACCGTATTCGGGTTTCAGAAATTCCATGAACTTTAACAATAGATCGGGAGTGGTATTTATTACTTCAATCTTCAGTTCGGCCGCAATGGCCGCGGTTTCCTCCATTTTATAAGGATTTCCGAAGAAGGCCGGCATTTTTCCCGAAAAAGCGGCGAGCCCCAGAGGAACTCGCGACGGCTGACCCAGGACAAGCGCCGTCCGAAGGTTGGACATTATTGTATCAACGGCCCCGAAATCAAAGATATTTTTCCCCGGAGCAAGCGATTTGAAAACCATCAGCGGTTCTCTGCCGCTGGTGCCTGAAGTGCTGGCAACCCACGCAATATCTTTAAGAGCGGCGAAGGCCCGTTCATAAAGCGGAGTTCTAAGCAGTTCTTCCTTGTCCAGGGGCGGTATCTTGAAAAAATCATCCGGCGATTTAAACGCCTCGGGTTTGTCTAAATTAAAGGGGCGATATTTATCCCGATAGAAAGCGCTATGCTGATTCTCCAGGGCGAATTTCAGGATTGATTTTATTTTTAGCCACGTTCGTTGATCCATACAAGTTATATATAACAGCGTTGACATATTCGGCAAGTAAGCTAAGTTGATTAACGAGCTTCTTTAAAATTATCGGAAGAGGTTGAAAAATGAGGGGAGCGGAGTTGATAGTCGCCATTTTGGAACGATACGGCGTTAATCGTGTTTTCGGGTTGCCCGGCGACGCCACACCTTTTTTCCGCGCGCTTCACAAAAGCTCCATACACTTTGTCACTATGCGCGATGAGCGCCATGCCGGATTTGCGGCTGGCATGTACGGCCATATTCTCGGCAAGCCCGGAGTTGCCTACATATCCAGAGGGCCGGGCGGCACGAATCTTTTAAGCGGCGTTGCCTGTTCTTTTCTCGAGGGCTACCCGCTGCTCTATATTATTGACCAGCAAAGCCGCAGGGACTGCGTGGATCGCCGTGTTCACATGTTCGTAGATTTTGAAGCGGTGTACGAGCCGGTTTCAAAAGGCGTAAGCTTGATTTGGAACGCTAACGATATACCGAGAGAGCTTGCGCGTGCCTGGTCCGGCATCCAGACGCCGCCCAAAGGCCCGTGGGGCTTGGTGGTTCCGCTCGATGTCTTGAATGAAGATGCCGAACCGACATTTTCGGATCCTCTTCCGCAGCGAGCGGAAAAGGAAGAATCATTGGAAGCCGCTGAAGCGTTGCGGCGTCATCTTGCGGAAAGCAAGCAGCCGGTTCTTATTTTGGGGCCGGATGTCAGGGAATATGCAAGGTCGGGGATTTTAAGATCGTTTGTTGACCATCTGGCTCTGCCGTTTTTTACTACCCGCCACGCAAAGGGGATTATTTCCGAAACGCATCCGCTGAACTACGGCATCATGAGGAAAGATAATTTATCGCTTCTTTCCTCCGAATTCGATTTGGTGATTACGATCGGTCATGGCGTTCCGGATAAAAACTATCTCTGGACGAACAGCGGGCACAAGATAACGCACGTCAACATTGCCGATGCTCCGTGTATCCGGACATGGTGGTTTAATCCGTCCGAGGAATATCTAGTCGACTGGGAGCGCTTTTTCGCGCTGGTTTCGGAAAAAATTCCGCAAAACGACGATCCGAAGTCATTTTCTCTTACATCCCGCGTCTGGCAGGAACGAGAACGGCAGAAAATCAAAGAGGTTTCGGGAGAACACCTTCTGTGGCATCTCCTCGCCCCCGAGCACTTAGGCAGTATTCTTACTGCGGAAGATATTTTGATTCCGGATACCGGTCTCAACAAAATCTATGTTTTATCCGCTTATCAGTCGCCGGGCCCGAATATCGTCTGCGCCAGCGCTTTTTCCGCGATCGGCTTTGCAGTGCCGGCGTCCATCGGCGCTTCGCTCGCGAGACCGGAAGCGCGCGTGGTAGTGGTTTGCGGAGACGGCGGATTTCTGATGAGTGCGGCCGAACTCGAAACCATCAGCCGCTTGAAACTGCCGGTTAAAATCATCGTGTCGGCTGACGGCGCTTACGGCTACATTAAAGAGCGCCAGCATGAGGCGTTCGGCGGAGCAGTCGGCGTGGATTTCACGAATCCGGATTTCGAACATTTTGCCCGAGCTTTCGGGTTTAATTACCTCCCCGTATATTCAAAAGCGGATCTTGCAAAAGTTGTGCAACTTTTTCGCAACAGAAAAGATGAACCCGCCCTGATTGTTCTTCATCAAAAATATCGTCATAGTTAAATTCAAAAAACGCGCCATCGGTGGCGCGTTTTCATTTTAACTTACTCTTTAACAATCAGCGGTTCCGTTTCGACGCCTTTCCGGGCAAGTTCTTCCAGATACGCTTTGTGAATCTCGGGCGGCTCTTCTTCCGGAGAAATCATTTGATAGAGCGGATTCGGATAACGATCAAGAAGAGTATATTTAGGACTTGCTCCGCGGACGGCAAAATGGCGCATCGGTCCCGGCCCGGTATTAAAATGGCCGTGAAACATCAGATTGCCGGGCGAATAAACCGAGCCGGCACGAAAATCATAGCGCTTTTTCTCTTCGCCGTCTCGCCACAGCAGGACATAACCTTCTCCTTTCGTAACCGTAATCAGGGCGCCGGGACCATGGCGGTGAAATAAGCTGCGGCTACCTGCGGGGAACTCCTGAATATGACAGCCGTAAGTGCTTTCGGCCAGAGTAAACCGCATAATCCGCACGCCTTTTCCCTTCATAGGATATTCGTCCAGA
>CAZVKF010000021.1:4792-9771 GCA_964627585.1 uncultured Candidatus Saccharibacteria bacterium
AAGGCGTTGACATCGGGTATGAAGTCGGCTTCCCAGCGGCGGACGGCTAATCTTCGGCCTGCCTGCCGGTAGGCATGACCGCCGCGGAGATAATTCCGAAAAGAGCGGAGTCGGTCCTGAAATGAAAAGGAATTTTTGAAAATAAAGTCCTCGTTATGAAACAAATTAAGCATGCGCGGCAGGTTTGTTGCGGCAAGAAAACGGACGGGTTCGTTTTTGGAAAGGTTAAAATGCTTATAGCGAACATTCAGGGGAACGGCAAAAGCCGCGCCCTGGCTCCACTCCATAGTTACTTTGGAAGCATCATCCGGCCAAAAAGCGGTGGCGCCCCGGCCTTTGGCAATATAGATAATGGCCTCAAAAAGATGCCGCTGGGACAGTGTTTCTCCCGCGGCAGGAATCTCGCAAACGTAAGCGTCATTTTCTTGTTGATCTCCGAGATTGAGATAGCAGCCGTTAGCGCCCACGCGCTTCCACGGCTTAAGTTCCAGTCGCAATATGTCGTCAACGAAATAGCCGCGAATGACCGGCAGGCCTTCCTTTTTCAAAAATTTATCGTAGGGCGTTTGTCCTGAATCTACGAGATCGCGGAACGGCGTTTTCATCGGCGTATTTATACAATAGCAAAATTTTAAAAAGAAAAAAGGCGTCCTCAGGCGCCTGAAAATTTTTTCCAATCGTTAAGCATTTCGCGGTATTCATCTTCGGTGGGGAAGCGCAGTACCGACATGCGGCGAGCCGGCGCAAGGTCTTTATGCATGGAAGCCCTTCCGGCGTCTACAAGAAACTTCTGGACCGCGTGCGAGA
The DNA here is from genome assembly GCA_964627585.1 of uncultured Candidatus Saccharibacteria bacterium. Taxonomy (GTDB): domain Bacteria; phylum Patescibacteriota; class Minisyncoccia; order UBA6257; family GWB1-45-9; genus CAZVKF01. The sequence continues at coordinate 5,600 of CAZVKF010000021.1, forward strand.
GCGCAAAATCAATAAATTTTTGCGCCAACTCTTTATTGGGAGCGTTTTTGGCCAGGGCGACGAGAGATCGCCTTATAACCGTAGGGCCGAAGTCCTTGCTGAACGCAATCGGTGCGCCAGGCATAGTTTCAGCCAAAGACGGAAACCCTATTCCGAGCGGAGCCTCGCCGGCAACGATCATTTCTGCCACGGCGGCGGCGCTTGCAACCTGCCCTGCGTTTTTGAGTATTCCTTTAAGAAGTGCTTTTGCCTTGTCGTCCCCGTAAATTTCTTTAAGGCCGGCATAAATATCGATTTCATTTTCCGGTATGAGAAGCCGGTCTTTGTAAATCGGTTTCGCGAGGTCTTCCCAGTTTTTAGGCAAAGGGAGGCCTGCGGACGTTATCGGATTATAAATGAGACCGAGCTCATTCGCATAGACGGTAGTCCAATATCCGCTTTGATCTTTTGCCTGCCCGGAATAATTTTTCGCCTCCGGCGATTCGTATCGCTCGAACGCAGAAAGTTTGTTAAGCTGATTCATTTCGGCTCCGCCATCCATAACCACGTCAAGCTTATAAAGCCCGGCTTTTTGTTCCAGCAAAATTCTGGAGAGCAAAGGCAGGGGCGACAATTTCAAGTAATGGACTTTTGTTCCCGGATACATCTTCTCAAACTCTTTCGCGATCGGCTCCATAAGTTTGGGCGTAAGCGAGGTATAAATTGTAATTTCTCCGCCCGCACTGGCGGCGACCTGTCCGGTGCCGAGCGCCAAAATCGTCGCTAACACAAGACGCCGTAAAATCATTACCGCTTCCCGTTTTTAATCTGAAAGAACGCACTTTTTCAGCTTATCGGACGTAATTTATGGTGTCAAATTACGCCATCGGGGCTAATTCAGAAGAATCCCCCGCAACCGGAGAAAAGAGTTTCTTGAGTGTCTGCGCAGTAGTTTTTATCGGAAACAGATGCCGCGGTTTCCACTTCATTTTTTGCCAGGAAGTTTTCAGAAGATACGAGGCGGTCCAAGATGCCGGATAATTTACCAAAGCCAACTACGGCAGCGACCACGAAGAGTACTAAATATTTCCTTTGGTTTTTGTTCATGCTTTCAACTTTTAGTATAACGCTTAATCTCTTTGAAATAAAGCCATTTATCAACAGCTCCGAATCTGTTGTATCCCGGATATTCTTGGCTATAATTAAAAGCGAATTGAAAGACCCCCTTATTATCGCCGCCATACTCGTTGCGTTTACGCTGTCGTTTTTGTTTTTGAAGCAGACCTTTTTATCAAAAAATGACGCGGCGCATTATATGGTTTATATGACTGCTTCCGGCTTCGAGCCCTCGACCCTTATCATAAAAAGCGGGTCGCCGGTTGAATTTGTGAATCGCGATTCTTTGCCGCATTGGCCGGCGTCAGACCCTCATCCGTCTCATGCTTTAAATCCTGATTTTGACCCGCGCCGTCCCGTACCGCCCGGAGAGTCCTTTATTTTTCGCTTCGACCAGCTGCAGAGCACCGTTCCGTATCATGACCACTTATTTCCGAACAAAACCGGCAAAATCGCAGTTTTATCCGAGAAGGCCTATAGCCAAAGTCCAAGTCAGGCATACGTCAAAAACACAGGAGAAGTGGATTTGGAAAATTTTGACCCGTCCCGGCTGTCGGAATTTTCTCCCGCAGACCAATATAAATTCGTGGGCGAACTTATACAAAAAAGGGGCATTGATTTCGCATGGAATTATTTGAAATCAATTTCGTTGGGCGAAAAGGTAGACCATTATCTCGCTCATTACGTCGGGGTTTATATTTACGAAAAATACGGAATTAACGGCGCTTCCATCTGCGACGAAGCAAAGTCTTTCGGATGTTACCACGCCATTATGGAATTATTTTTATCAACCCACGGTTTAAGCAGGGATAATATCTATAAAGTGCGCGATATTTGTTTTGAGAAGGCGGCCGCGGAGAAAGGATTCCAAAGCTGTTTGCACGGCTTGGGCCATGCCTTGCTTACTTCGGAAAGATATTCCCTGCCGGACAGCTTAAGGGACTGCGATTTGTTGTCTAACGGCGAGGAAAAGCCATGCTGGCTCGGAGTATTTATGGAGCATTGGCTTGAAGCCCCCAACGGCGTTTACAGCAAAGACGATCCGTGGTATCCGTGCGATACGCTGCCCGAAAAATATAAATCCGTATGCGTCTCAAGGTTGCCCAGGGCGCTTTATGCCAGACTAGGATTCAATTTTCAACAGGTTGCCGAGGTTTGCATGGGCGCCGATGACAAAAACATCGAGCATCTGTGTTTATCCGGCATAGCATACGGTACTTCAAGAAAGTTTTGGAATAAGCCGGAGATTATTCAAAAGAGATGCGATTCAATCGAAGAAGAACGGGCCCGGACTTATTGCGTTACAGGCGCGGCCAGCCAGCTTGTGTTTTGGTATTACGCAAAGAATCCGGAACCGGCATTGGCTCTTTGCAACAGTCTGTCGGAGGAATTTCGCGACAAATGCGTTAAGCAGGTGCACGTTTATGCGGCCAAATCTTTAAAGTTGATTGAGAAATAAACTACAATATCTTAAAGTTCGTTGCGTTATGCTATTTTTGAAATATGACGCCGGAGTTTTTAAAGAATCTTAAAAGGCTGTTGCAGTTTATTTCGGAAGCATATCCGGATTTTTACCGCAAAAAATATATTGATTCCGGAGCGGATTTTTCGCAGGAATGGATTGAGAAATTGGACGAGAATAGATTGAAGTCCTTGCCATTCGTCACGAAAAAGGAGATTGCTTTAGCGCCGCATTCAAAAAGTCGGATTTTGATTGGCCGGAAGGAATAAAATTAGATTTTGTGTTGAGTTCACCGGAAATGGGACGTATTGCTTATGCGTGCCCGAGCGCCTTAGAGAAAAAAGAACTGGTTTTTCACCCTTATCCCGATATATACATCGAGCCGGGTTTGGCTCTTATTACCAGCTCTCGTTTCCGCGCCTGCCCGATTATCAGATATCAGAGTTCCGTGTATTTTGAATTCGCAGAGAGTAATTGTGGCTGTAACAAAGCCGCTTTTATTGCTGCATAAAAAATATGGAAGTTGAACTTCGATAGATTGGGTCTGTGGAAAACCCATGTCTGGCGTTGATTATTAACATTACGATATACTAAATTCAATGCCCAATAAGCGTCTGTATATTTTAATCATTGTCCTGGTCGTTGTAATTATCGCAACGGTTGGGGTCTTAGTTAGTTTGCTGGCGAGCGGAAAATCTATCGGCGGGGAACAGCAATACTACGCTGTTTATCTACGCACCGGCGATCTGTATTTTGGGCGTTTTAAGTGGGGATTTTCAAAAACATTGACGGACGTCTGGCTGATTCAGCCATCCGGCAATAAAGACAATCCGTTGAGTATTAATAAATTTGAGAATGTGTTTTGGCAGCCGACAGGCGATCTGATTTTAAATCAGGATGAAATCGTGTGGATTGCGCCGTTGAAGCCCGGGAGCGATGTGGCCAAGCTGATAAAAGGAGAATTACAGGCCGGTAGCGGTCAGGCCCCCGCGGCTCCTCCTGCGCAGAAACAACAATAATGTTGGATAATTTTATGGAAGCGAAAAACAAGGTATTATGGTTTGCAGTCGCAGGCGCGATTTTAGTTTTTGTCGTAGGCCTGGCCGTCGGGGTAGGTTTTAGATTTTTTGGCGGGGAGCGTGTAGTTACTACTAGTCCCGGCGGAGAGAATGGAGGATCGCCATTTTTGCCGACGCGCAAACCCGTACCGCCGGATGTCCATGTTCCTGAACCCGGCGAAAAGCCCGCCGATGAAAGTGTCGCAGTTCCGGTTAGTACGGCTACGGCGGGACCCAATGTCGAGAATCAGAAGTTCCGCGTTTTCAATATTGTTGCGCGCAACGGCAAATATGAGCCGTCTACTATAATTGTGAATGTCGGCGATACGGTGCATATAGATTTTACTGCGGAGGGCGGTACATACGATTTTTTCCTGCCTGATTTCGGTTTAACGCAGACAGCCGGACCGGGAGTAAAGAAAGTCGTTGAATTCCAAGCAAATTACAGCGGCTCATTCACGTTTTCTTGCAAGAATTTATGTCCGAGCGGTGGAATGGAAGGCGCGCTGATTGTCAAGTAGAATTACGCGCGCTGTTTGCTTATCTGATTTGAGCCG
>CAZVKF010000021.1:9781-10564 GCA_964627585.1 uncultured Candidatus Saccharibacteria bacterium
CGTCAACGGAGAAACTATATATGGTTTCCATACTGTCGAAGATTTAGAAACAACAGTCCCCGCCCTGAAAGCCCTCGCCCGCCTCAAAGCGCTCGAATCAGCCACCACTTCTATACCTAAAAAGACAAATTGAGCCGGAGAGAGGAATTGAACCCCCAACCCACGCTTTACAAAAGCGTTGCTCTGCCATTGAGCTACTCCGGCAAATTTTGGAACAAAATTGCGCAGGGTATTTTTTGGTGCGCAGGGCAGGATTCGAACCTGCGTAGCCGTAAAGGCGCGTGATTTACAGTCACGTGCGTTTGACCACTCCGCCACCTGCGCATATCATTCTACTATTTTAGAATAGCAGAGTATAATGCAGTTATTCAAGATTAAAGCACTACTATTTTCACGAGTTTAACTCCGAAGCGTTTTGCCGCATCCACCGTCGGCAGCCAAATGTCTATTTTGCTTCCGTTTCGCGGATGCATGCGGTCTTCGACGAGGAACACTTTATCGCCGAAAAGTTTGGGTATTTTGACCGCCGTTCCTATGGGCAGAAAGTTCGCGGCAATCACTCCGTCGCGGGTATATGTTCCCGAGGCGGTGATGTTGGGAGTGTCATCCGTTTGTTCGGGTACGCTGGTATAGGCAGTTGCAACGACTTGATAGACCTGCCCTTTCAGATGCGCAGTTTTTGGGCCCACCGCAGGGTTTACGGCAAGAAAGGCGCTACCATCAATAATCTGTGATATTTGATCTTCGGCATTTCCTGTAGGGGCGGGCGTATAATCGGATTCA
>CAZVKF010000022.1:0-10284 GCA_964627585.1 uncultured Candidatus Saccharibacteria bacterium
TTATTGTAGAAGGAGATTCCTCAGGAGGAAGCGCGAAGCAGGGCCGAGATCGCAGGTTCCAGGCAATCCTCCCGCTTAAGGGCAAAATCTTAAACGTGGAAAAGGCGCGCGTGGATAAAATGCTTGCCAACAAAGAAATCCGTTCGCTTGTCGTAGCGCTGGGAACCGCGATAGGTGCGGAGTTCGACCTTCCGCGCCTGCGTTACCACAAAATCATAATTATGACCGATGCCGACGTAGACGGAGCGCACATCCGAACCCTGCTTCTAACACTCCTGTACCGACATTTCCTGCCGCTAATAGAAGGCGGGTATCTTTATATCGCTCAAGCGCCGCTTTATCGTACGCAGTTCGGAAAAGACATTCGATACGCCTACAGCGACAAAGAGCTTGAAAAAATAATGAAGGATTTGAGCGGAAAAAACGCGACCATTCAAAGATACAAAGGTTTGGGAGAAATGAATCCCGAACAACTCTGGGAAACTACGATGAGCCCCGCAAATCGTATTTTGAAGAAAGTGACCATCGAAAACGCAAAAGAAGCCGATAAACTGTTTGACATTCTGATGGGACAAGAAGTTGAGCCGCGCAAACACTTCATCCAAGCGCATGCAACCGCCGTGAAAAACCTTGACATCTAAAAGCTAAAAGCTATAAGCTAAAAACTAATTAACATGCCCATAACAAGTTCGGCCAAAAAAGCCCTCCGGCAGAATAAGCGCCGGCGCGCCATAAACATAAAAAGAAAAAATGCCCTGCGGGCAGTGATAAAACAATATAAAAAATTACTGGCCGTCAAAGATTTTGAAAAAGCGCGGGCCTATTTACCTAGTTTACATAAAGCTTTGGACAAAGCCGCCAAATCCGGCTTCATCAAAAAAAATAAAGCCGATCGGCTCAAATCCCGCCTCGGCCAGCGTTTACGCCAAGACAGAAATCAACCAAAGCCGTAGCGTAATCCATTTTGCCGGACTTAACCGCGACATCGTAATCCGCGACTTCCCCAACTCCTTCCCCGCGCTTCGCGAGACGCGATGCGAGAATATTGAAAATTTTCCCTTCATCTTCATTCTGGACAAAAAGACGTTCTAATGCCGGAATTTTAAATTTTGCGGAAGAACCTGACGCAATGATACTCAGCAATCTCCAAAAGTTATCCTGTAAAATCGGCTCAAACGAAATTCGGCCGGCCAATTGCATTTTCTCAAGCTCGTTTACTGCGCCCCACGTGTCTCCTTCATAGACCGCTGCCAGAGAACGCGCTTCGGAAAGAGGCAGCGCCTTTCCCCGGCTCGAGGCCTCTTTTATCAGAAAAGCGGCCAAACGTTCCGCGTTTAACGATCCGAATAATTGGCTTACGGCCGGTTTTGTCTCTAAAAACCCGAAACCGTCCGGCGGCGCATCGTCATTTTCGATTACGAAGACGACTTGCGGCGCTTCAAGATGAGATTTAAAAATCATGCGCGCCTCATCGATGTTCGCGGCCTCGAACGGATGGTGGATTACTGCAAGCTTAAGCGCTTCGAACATCGACTGTCCGATCAAAAAATCCCCCAACCGCTCCAGTCCGTCTTCCTCGCTCAGATCAAAATGCTCCAAGGCCGGCAGCGAATGTTTTGACGTATATGCGGCGATAACTTCCCGAAGTTTCTTCTGGCGGCGATACGAATCCGGTCCGTATAAAAATATTATCATGTCGATTTTTGGTTAACTCTACTCTTCTCCATAGGTCGCAAATTCGGAGGGTGGAATTAACGTCGGATCAGCCGGAATCGTGAAGTAAATCGTAGTGCCTCGATTCAACTCGGATTCGGCCCAAATCTCCCCCCCGTGCCTTTTAACAATATTCTTGGCGATGTAAAGACCGAGCCCCGTTCCTTCTGTTTCAAACTTCATCACGTTCTCGGCGCGGAAAAATTTAGTGAATAAGTTTTTAATTTGATCGGACGGGATGCCCACCCCGGTATCCTTAATGCTGATTTGAACGAACGGCTTGGCGGGCAACTTTTCAAGTTTCACTATCACCTGGCCGTTTTCCACGTTATACTTGATGGCATTGTCAAGAATGTTCGAAAACGCAATGCCGATGCGCGCCGGATCAAAACGCAGCGTTAAAGGTGCCTGCGGGGGACGTTCAAAAAATATGTTTACTTTGTATTGTACGGCGATTTGCGCCGTTTCTGTCAACAGTTTTTCGACAAAACTAACAATGTCGATATCTTCAAAATTATATCCGAAACGCCCCTCCTCGATTTTTGAAACGTCGAGGAGGTCGTTAACTATCTTTTCAAGTTTTTTGCCCGCCTTAAAACCGCCAGTTACCATATTGCGCTCCTCGTCTTTCAACCCTTCATTTTTCACCAACATCTCGAATATCCAATTCACCGCCGTAAGCGGCGTACGCAGCTGATGTGCGGCAACGGTGATGAACTCGCTTTTGGAGCGCAATAACTCAATGGCCCGCGTCCGGTCGTTGACGATTTTCATAAAGCCGAGGGACGTACCGCTTGAATCAATAATGCGCATCGTCACTACGCGCAGCTCCAGTCGCGGCTCTTCGAACGAAATGTCCATTATCTGAGGAGTTTTCCCCGCTTCGGAGCGCTGAACCATGCGCGGCGCGAGCGAGGGATAAATCACCTGAGCTAAAAGCCGCGACTGCAGATCTTTAGCTTTATCCGGCGTGAAGAACTGGCCGATGACGTCGGCGGAATGCAAGCCGAAAATCCGCTCCGCTGCCTTATTGAAAATAATGATTTTAAAATCCTGATCGTAAAAAATAACTCCGGATTCAAGATTCTGTATAACGTAATCGAACTGGCTGTGCTCAATTTTGATTTCAAGATTGGATTTCGCAAGACGGATATTGTTCAGAAGAACTACGATCGCGATAACTGCGAAGAAGGTGATGCCCAAAACACGAACAAATGGAGGGAGGTAAATTAAAGAACCGACGATACCCATAATCAGCAACGGTAAAAAAATCCAAAAAAGCCGCATCTCCGGCAGCTTGCCGTAAAGCTTCGCCTTTCTCCACATCCTCCCTATAAAATTCTTCATTTTTTCAGATCGGCCAGCCTTTTCCCGACGGCGACATCAACCTTAAGCGGCACAGCCAGGCCGTAAACCGATTCCATGATGCCGCGTATTTCGGGAGCCGCTTTTTTAATCATATCATCCCGAATCTCCAGCAACAATTCGTCGTGTATCGTCAAAAGCATGCGCACGCTCCCGTCCGGCCACTTTTTTGAATTTATTTCCCGCCATACTTTGATCATCGCCATCTTCATAATGTCGGCGTCCAAACTCTGTATCGGCATGTTGATAGCCGACCTCTCGGCCTCAGCCGCAAGCATATGGTTTCCCGAAACGATATTAAAAGTCCACCGGCGCCGGCCGTTAAGATTTTTCACGAAGCCGAAAGTCCTCGCCTCTTCCTTAATCCGTTCCTGCCAGCGCTTGATGGCGGGAAAATCGGCAAAGTATTCCGAAATGAAATTCTGAGCTTCTTCGCGGCTCAATCCGCTGGTTTCCGCGAAAGATACGGCACCCATGCCGTAAATCACTCCGAAATTAAGGGTCTTCGCCACCCTCCTCATCGCCGTCGTAACTTTGCCTACATCTACGTTAAAAATATTTGCGGCCGTGATGGCATGAATATCGTCGCCGCGCCTGAACGCTTCTGTCATTCTTTCATCTCCGGATACCGAAGCGAGAATGCGCAATTCGATTTGGGAATAGTCGAACGAAACGAAAGAAAAATCCTTTTCTGCTTCGAAGGCCTTCCTGAATTTATCCGCCCACTCCGAACCGACGGGTATATTCTGCAGGTTGGGGTCCTGCGAACTCAAACGCCCGGTCGCGGTTCCGGTCTGAAGATAATTCGTGTGAATACGCCCGTTTTCGTCCGCAAGCTCCGTGAACGGATCTACATAAGTTGACTTCAGCTTGAAAAGTTCGCGGTAGCTCAAAATAAGCGGAATAAGAGGATGCTTGTCTTTCAAATAATCAAGATTTTCAAAAGCCGTCGAAATTTTTCCGCCCTTGGTCTTTTTTACTCCCTTGGCGCTTATTCCGATCTTCCTGAAAAGCACTTCCGAAAGCTGTTGGGACGAATTGATATTGAACTTCAAACCGGCGTTGCGGTAAATCTCGGACTCGACAGCCTCTATGTCGCGCTCCAGTTCGCGGCTTATTTTTTTAAGATACGGAACGTCGACTTTTATGCCTGCGGTTTCCATATCGGCAAGGATCGGCAGCAACGGCATCTCCATTTTTTCGAAAATATCCCTCAAGCCGTATTCGTCAAGCTTCTTCCGCGCAAAGTTGAAAAGCGATATGCGATCTTTCTCTTCCGGTTCCTTGTGAAGAAATTTTCCGCACAAAGAAGCAAAATCGTACTTTTTCGCGTCAGGATCCAAAAGCCAGTAAGCAATGCCCAGATCAAAGTACGGCTCGGATAAAATTATGTCCCGCCGGCGCAGCGCCTTTATTGTATTTTTAATGCCGAAGCCGATTTTCAAAATTTTATCGCTTTCCAAAATATCTTTTTTCTGCCCCGGCGCCGATTCTTCGCCTTCAATAAAAACGGCGTTACGGCCTCCGGGCTCATCCGCTTCAGAAATTCGGTTAACCAGCGTCTTAAATCCCAGCGACTCGAAATATCGTCCCAGCACTTTCCGGTCGTAGGGCGTCCATTTCAATTCCTCTAATTTTTCTATTTGGATAGGTGCGTCGCGTCTTATAACGGCGAGATCGCGGGACTGCAGCGCCTGTTCCTCAAATTCAAGAAGTTTGCGGAACAATTTCTCGTCGCGCGAATTGCCGGAAAGGTCCAGTTTTTTGACCTTGGCGTAAAAATTGTCCAGATTGCCGTAATTTTTTATTATCGGAAATGCCGTTTTCGGACCTATCCCCGAAACGCCCGGGATGTTATCGGAGGGATCTCCGACCAGCCCTTTGTAATCCGGCAGCTGCCGCGGCTTTAAGCCGTAACGTTCCTCAACTTTTGCCTCGTCGTATAACGTCGTTTCGCTTACACCCTTTATAAAAGTTCTGACCGCAACGTTTTCTTCCACCAACTGCAGATTATCAAGATCGCCGGAAAGGATCACGATGTTTAAATCTTTCTCTTTCTTGAATTTCTCGACAAGCGTTCCGATAATGTCGTCGGCCTCAAAACCCGCAAGGTCAAGCGCGGCAACGTTGAAGATCTCAAACAATTTATAAGATTCCTTTATCTGGGATATCAGCTCCGAAGGCGTTGGAGGACGATGGGCTTTGTATTCCTTAAAAACTTCCGCGCGAAACGTTTTTTCTTTTCGGTCAAAAGCCGCCGCCGCATAGTCCGGAGGATTTTCTTTTAAAATTCTCAACAGAATATTCGACAAGCCGTACACGGCTTGAATCGGCTCGCCGGCCGGAGTAGTCAGGGGCGGCAGAGCGTGAAAACAGCGGTGAATTATTGAATTGGCATCGATTAGAAGAAGTGTTTTCATGTCAGGGAAATATACCTTTCATTTTCTTTGCGGCCGTGCCTGAATTTTATCCAAATAGCGGTTTTAGGTAAAATCTTTCTGACTTTATCGGCCCACTCTACCAAAACTACGTTGCGCGGATCGCCGATGATTTCGGAAAAATGCAAAGTGCCGAGTTCGCTCGCGCTTTTAAGGCGATACGCATCTATATGGTAGATATTCTTAAATCTTAAATCTTTTATCTTAAATCTTCGTATTATAAGGAACGTGGGACTTAGAACGCGCCGCCGCACTCCGCACGCCCTTAAAAACCCCTGAATGAAAGTCGTCTTTCCGGCGCCAAGTTCGCCGCTTAAAGCGATAACCAACGCTCCGCCGGAATTTTTGGTTCTGAGAATTTCTTGCGCGAAAATAGCCGCGAATTTTTTTGTGATTTTAGGAGAAAGCAACTTATAAGGCCTCATTTTTGAATTTTGAAACGACAAGCGATCCGATAAAGGCGAATACGAAGGCGGCGGCTGCCGCGGCCAGTAAAATATTGAAACCCGACAATAGCCCCGAAGAACCGGCCGCGGCCGTAAGCGCGTGAAGCTGACCGGAAATCAGTTCCGAAAACTGGCCGTTGGCGCCGGCGATATTTGCTTCTCCGGCCGTCGGGTGGTCAGTGAAAGTAACGCCGCTTCCAACGCGGGCGACGCTCCAGCCTTCTTTTGGAACTCCGCTGAATTCGAACTCGTCCGCCAAAGAACCTCCGGCGTCGTAAAGCTCCAGCTTTTCCCCTTGATTGTTCAAAGAAATCTTCGTGGTCTTATAATCAAAAACGGCGTATTCTCCCTGGCGCAAAACGCCGTCTTTGAATCTGAAAGTTTTGCCGGAGGCGTCTTTAATAGACCAACCGCCAAGATTCAAAGGAGCGCTGCCGCCGTTAAAAATCTCAATCCATTCACCGTCGGCATCCTTGCCGATGGGATTCGGAAGAATCTCGCTGATAATCATATCTAAAAATTTAAAGCAATCGCGCCTCGCCTTTGACTTTCAAATGCCTGTACGCTGCCGGCGTAGCTACGCGTCCCATCGGAGTACGATTGATAAAACCGATTTTCATGAGATACGGCTCATAAATATCCTCAAGCACGCGGCGCTCTTCGTTCAACACGGCCGCAAGAGCATTGATCCCCACCGGCCCGCCGTTAAATTTTTCAATGATGGCGGCAATAAGACGGCGATCCTGCGGCTCCAAGCCGACTTCGTCGACATCCAAAATCTCCATCGTCTTTCCCGCCGCCTCCGCAGTGACTTTCTTAATGTTATTCACTTCGCAGTAATCGCGGCAGCGCTTCAACAAACGGTTCGCGACTCGCGGCGTGGCTCGTGAGGCGCGACTGAGGATCATAATCGCCTCGGGTTCAATATTCAAATTTAAGATCTTTGCGGACCGCTTGAGGATGGCTTCAATATCTTCCTGATCATAATAGTCGAGCTGAAATACCCCACCGAAACGGGAACGGAAGGGGGCGGACAGAAGGTCGGCGCGCGTTGTCGCCGCGATCAAAGTGAACGGCGGCAAGTCAACCGAGAACGTTTTGGTGGTAGGTCCCTTACCTATGATGATGTGAAGTTTTCGGCTCTCCATAGCCGGATAAAGCACCTCTTCAATCATACGGTTGATGCGGTGCGCTTCGTCAATAAAAAGAATATCGCCTCGATCAAGATTGCTTAAGATTGAAGCAAGGTCTGCCATTTTCTCCATTGCCGGCCCGGAAGTCACTTTCAAGTTTGATCCCGTTTCTTTCGCAACCAAATAAGCGAGCGTCGTCTTGCCGAGTCCGGCCTGGCCGTAAAACAAAAGATGGTCCGGCGGTTCGCCTCTTTTCTTCGCCGCATCAAGAATAATCCTAAGATGACGCTTCGCGTTTTCCTGGCCCATATATTCGCCCCAGCTCGTCGGCCGGAGCATGGAATCGAGATTCTCGTCTTTTTGGGTTATATCCTTTATGGTCGGCATGATGTTGACAAATATAATTATTTATGCTATACTGCTTGCGTAAAAGTCATAGACCTGTGGGCAAGGAACCGTTCTTAGCTATCGGATGATCTGGTTGCGGCTGGATCACTCCTCGGAATGATTCTAATCCTTTTTAAATTCTATTTAAAAGAGGAATCACCTTCCGCCTCCGGCGGAAAATGCCCACAGATCCATGGCTTCTACCATTCTAAAGGGCCGGTTGCTCTTTCCACTTCTTCAAAATCGGTAACGCCCTTCATCGCTTTCAGGATTCCGTCCTGCTGCATCGTTACCATACCCTGTTCATCGGCCATTTTTTTTATCGCGACCTCCGTGGCTTCTTTATAAATAAGCTCCTCGAGCTTGTCCCCGACTTCCAAAAACTCGAATATACCGATCCGTCCGCGGTAGCCGATATTACCGCACTTCGCGCAACCCACCGGCTCAAAAAATTTAAAATCTTCATATTCTTTCTTATCAACCCGCGGCGGCAGATTTTTCAAAAATTGCTTTAATTTCGAATCCAGTGCCGCGTCGACCTTTTTCGGCTTCTTGCAGCTATCGCAAAAACGCCGCACCAAACGCTGAGCAATGATTAAATTCAGCGCCGGACCGATAACCGCCGGCTTTGTTCCCAAATCAACCAAACGCGGAATCGCGCCTGCCGCATCGTTAGTGTGCAGAGTTGAAAAGACGAGGTGGCCGGTAAGCGCGGCATGCATGGCGATTTCTGCCGTCTCCAGATCCCTGATCTCACCAACTAGAATCACATCCGGGTCCTGTCTGAGGATGGAGCGCAATCCATTGACAAAACTGTATCCTGCCTCCGGATCTACCTGCGTCTGTTCAACGCCGGCAAGATGATACTCAATCGGATCCTCGATGGTTATTATTTTAATCTCGCTGCTCTGAACGTGCGTCAAAAAACTGTACAAGGTGGTGGTCTTTCCGGATCCGGTCGGCCCGGTGTTGAGAATCATGCCGTTCGGCTTTAATAATTCGCCGGTGACGATCTTCAAATCGTCGGACCGCAATCCCAGATCCCGAAGTTTAAGTTGAATCGTTTCCGGGTCAAGAATACGCATCACGATCGTTTCGCCGTATTCAGAGGGAATAGTAGAAGTACGGATTTCAATTTCGCTTTCTCCGGCACCGATAGTAAAACGGCCGTCCTGGGCTTCGGTGCGGATATTCAGCTTCAAACCCGAAAGAAGTTTGATGCGCGAAAGAAGCAATTCGTAATCTTCCGCTTTAAGTTTATAAACGTCATGCAGTATGCCGTCGAGACGCAACCGCAGTTTTACGTTTTCGGTTTCCGGTTCAAAATGGATATCAGAAGCACGGCTCGCAAGCGCACCGGCGAGCATAATTTCCAAAAGCTCGGTCGTAGAACGTTTTTCGTAATCAAAATCCCCGAGCGCTTTTTGCAGATCGATAAAGTTTTTAAACTCTTTCCGCAGTCGATCCAGCTCCCCCTTTTCAATATCCACCCGTCCCGTAATCTCCGCACCCTCCTTAGTGACAAAACGATAATATTGCCACACATGCTGTAAACCGCTGAGTGACCCGATAAAAATCTGCAATTTAAAATTCTTATCTTCTAATTTTTTAAGAGCCGCCTGAGTTTCTTTTTTCTTGGGATTAAAAACAACGACCGCGAGGTTATTTCTCTTTTGCTCCAGTGCGGCGACGAGCGCCTGTTTCGCTTCTTCTTCGCTCAATAAAGAAAGGGCGGAGATTTGAACCGGCGCTCTGGACAAATCAAGATACGGCATGCCGAATTTTGACGCCGCCCTCTGGGCCTCGCGCTCCTCCGCTTCGCGCTTTAAACGCCCGAGCCGCTGCTGAAGAAACGATCGATCGGTCTGAGTCATGGTTACTTTCACATTACCTCGGTACAGCATCCAAATCAAGAAGTATTGTACATTTCTCACGCATCGTTGACAGATTTTATGCCGTAACCGCCATGCTTTCGCTACCGCTCAAACCCCCAGCGAGGGTTTTCGCTGGCGCTTCGGCCTCGCTCGTCCAGCCGCGCTGTTTTTCAAGGAAGCTCTCGGAGCTCCGACGGCTTGGTGTCCGACCGCGGTCGGACCGTCGGAGCGAGAGCGCAGAGGCGGCTTGCCGCCGGAGCAAGCCGACCTCGATTCCGAGAAAAATAGCGCGGCTGGACACCATGCCCGCTCGGCCTCAGAGCCGCGCGAGAAGCATGGCGGTTATGGCATTGCCCGCTGCTGGAGTGTCAACAACCCGTTGAATTTGTACAGCGAGTATTTGACAAAAATATTAAAAAGTGTATAATAGGATACAATAGTAAGCTCTAAAACAACCGAATAAATTATGAAAGGAGATTCCGATGAAATCGCGATTTTTTGCTTTTTTGCTGCCTCTGGCGCTGGCGCTAAGTGCATGCGGCGCCTACACTCCGCTTCACCTGCCGCAGGCCAATATCACGACCAACATCCCGTTCTATTCAACCACCGTAACGATCGTGAATAGCACGAGCCTGTCTATGGACATCGTTCGTGACGGAAGGCTTGTTAGAAAAGATTTGGGTTCGGGACAGTATTTTACTACCGATATCTACAATCTTTCCAACTCTTCCATGCAGTCCACCTTCGTAGTTATTGCCCATCAAAAAGGCACGCTCGTAGGCACTGCCTCGCGTTCGTTTTACGTGAGCGGCTACAGCCGGCAGTCAGAGGTATGGAGAGTCAACCGCGGCGAACTTTACCTATAGTCCGCCCCCTGCCTGCATCGCCTTCGCGTAGCCCGCTTCGACAGAGCAAGGCCGGCAGGCAG
>CAZVKF010000023.1:0-9777 GCA_964627585.1 uncultured Candidatus Saccharibacteria bacterium
TGAACCCGGACCTCGGCAATGCGAATGCCGCGTAATGCCGTTTTACTATGGGCCCTTATTTTACAACGCGACTGAAATAAATATACTCCAAAATAATAAGAACAAACCAGCCGATTTGCAAGATGAAAAAGCCGATAATCTGAATCCATTCCGCTATTTCCTGGCGGGAAACGCTGAAGTTTTCCGAAACGATGTGGTATATATCCTCAAGCGAGTCAAGCTTGTCCTTAACCGTGCGGCGCCATTCCTCAATTTTGAATTTCTTGGCCGTCAGGTCGTACAAACGCGCGGAGTACCAATCGCCTATCAGTTTGATATCCCTGTCCAGCGACTGAAACGCCTGCACCAGCGATACGCGCGTTTTTATGACGCGCTGAAGATTTTCCGTGAGTTCACGATTGCGCAAAAAGAAAAATCTTCTCTTCGGCTGTTGAGCCGCGATTTTGCTCACTTTGTCTATTTCCTTGTCCAGGTCCGCATCAAGCATGCGGTAACGCAAAAGTTGGAGGTTCGCCAGCTCGAAAAGTTCCACCGTCGCCTCGATGTCGCCTTCGGGATCGAAAAGAAAGGCGCCGTCCCAGTCAACTATGGTTAAATCGTTTTTGGCGTATTTCAACTGCGCGCCGAGCGTGTAACTGATCTCGTTTTCATCAAGTTCCAACTTTTCCGATTTCAGAAGGGCGGCGATTTTGTTCGAAAATTTGAGGAACTGCTCCGGATCGCCGGAATAATCTGATAAAGCATAAATGGCGTATTCTTCCGCGGACTCTTCTTTGCCGCCGCGTTTTTTCAAAATCTCGTAAGCGGCATTTATAATATCGTTTTTCAATTCCAGAGTCCCTTCAGAAAAAATATTCTCAATCTCAAGAGTCGCTTCCACGATTAAAACGTCGGGCTGATATCCTTTGATGAGAAAATTGACTTCCCTGTCCTGCACCGTCTTTTTATCCTGACCCGCAATCACTTGTCTGGGCACGGCCACCTCAAAATAATGCGGCGCGGATTTCAGCGTCTGCGGCTGAAAAATCTCGCCGCGCTTGACGCGCGCCGCCTCGGTCATCACGAAACAAATGAGTTTGTGCATCAATATCATTATAACCCCGCTTCGCCCAAATTGCCGCTCTTGACAAAATATGCCGGACATCTATAATATATCTTGCCGTTGTAAGAGGTTAGCTTCTGAAACGGCACTCCGCGGGCTCTGTTGTTTTCAGAAGTTGACTTCTGAAAGCGGCGCGAAACGACCGACCTTTGACGTCACCGTTCAGTGCCCCTGAGGGTCCCGCGTGCCTCATGGGTACTCCGAGGATCGCGCGTGCGCGCGCGCAGTGTAGGCAGTCGCCGCAACGCAAAGTAACGCCTGGCACCGTTACAAGCGGGTGGCTGACCGATTCAAGCAGCAGGAGAACCACGGATAACTCCTGACTGTCCCCAAGATCGCGACCGGTGTGCGTGCGCAGCATATCCGGTCCCTAACCCCGAGGGGTTCGAAATCCAAAAAGGCGCCGCGGACTTTGATCATTGCCGGCGCCTCCGAACCCCCTCGGGCCCTCTTTCGCCCTTTAACAATCAACGACTCATCTAAAAAACGGCCTCCACAAGGAGGCCTTAATTGTTTAGCAGAACTTAAGACAAGAAATTTTTTCTGAAATCGTCAATTATCTGCTTTCCGGCGCTGGCTCCGATTCTGAAAATATCGGAGAGGTTTTCCTTCAGGGTCAAATCATCATTGAAGCATCCGGCCGCAAGCATCATCTGAACGACGGTACGCGCGTCTTTCACGCCTCCGGCGGCTTTAATGCCAATCGGAACGCCCCCTTCTTGATATTCTTTAACTACTTCGTGCATAAGCCACACATCATCCACGGTAGCGCCGACCGGAGTATCGGCGTCCTTCGGTTTACCAAAACCGGTTGACGTCTTCGCAAACGTGCGAAGACCGGTTTCTTTCGCGACTTTCGCCGTGATTCGCGCGGCAAGACGCTTCTGCTCATCGGTCAGTAAGCAGTTTTCCTGGATGACTTTCAAAAAGGCGCTCGTACCCGAATCAGCTCCGGCTTCCGCCACCGCTCTTGCAACCTCTCTGATATCCTCTTCCACGTACTCGTAGTCGCCGTCGCGAAGCTTGCCGACGTTCAAAACCATGTCAACTTCGGCGGCACCGGCCATGACCAGGGCATATGACTCGGCGGATTTCGCTTTCGTCATCTGCGCGCCGGCTGGAAATCCGGCAACGGCTGCAATGCCGCGGATGGACTTCAAGCCCAAATTTTTGATAAAGCCGGCGACGTCTTCCACCCGGCTTCCGTACACGCACACGAACGAACCGACTTCATTTGCCTCGCGGCACATTTTTTCTATGTCGGCGCGCGTAGCGGCCGGATTGAGAACGGTATGGTCGATAATGCCGCCCAGAATCTCCGGCGTAACGGATTTAGCTGCCTGCGTTATAAGATCGCTGTCGTTTTTGATTCGCTCAAGAGTAAGCATCTTCTCCTCTCTAAATAAATATCTTTAAAAGTACATTGTCAATTTAAAGCTTCCTCAATATTTTATCAAGTTCATTTATTACTTTATCAACCGGACCCAAGCCCGCGGACAGTCGCACAAGATTTTTCGTAATATTCGCCTCGGCAAGCTCGAAAAGGGAAAGTCGGCTGTGCGTGGTGGAAGCGGGGTGAATGGCGAGATATCTGCTGTCGCCCAAATGCGGCGCCAAATTTATTTCTTTGAGCGAATCAACTAATTTTTTTGCCGCAGTAAAATTTTTCATCTCAAAAGCCAGAAGTCCGCTTGCCCCATCCGGCATCTGTCTCTGCGCAAGTTCGTAATGCGGACTCGAGGGATGTCCGGGATAATAAAGGCGCTTAATCTTGGGATGCGCGGCGAGAAAATCCGCGATTTTATAGGCATTATCGGAAAAAAGACGCATGTCGCGTCCCAGCGTGTACTGGTTATTTAAAACAAGCCATGCCGCAAGCGGATGCATAATCACGCCGAGATGGGCATACCATTCAAACATTTCCCTGCCGAATTTTTTTACGAAATTTTTGTTTCCCACCACGGCTCCGCCGAGAGCGGTTGATTGACGATTAAGATATTTGGTCACGGAATGCAAAACGGCATCCGCCCCCAGCTCAAGCGGTTTCTGCAGAACGGGCGCAATGGTGTTGTCCACGACGAGAAGAGATTTTTTCTTGCGGACGATTTTTGATATTGCGGCAATGTCAAAAATATCAACGGTTGGATTGGAAGGCGTTTCTATGAAAACAAAAGCCGTGTTTGAAGTTATGACCCCACGCAGACAAACTGAAAGCGTTTTTAACAAATTTTATTTTAAAACCCCGCGTTTTAAGACGATTGAGAAGTTCATGGCTTCCGCCGTATATGTAAGGCGAGGCGATTATCTCTTTCTTAGTTTCGCCGAGCGCCATCACAAGAAGCAAGAGCGCGGAAAGGCCGGAATTCGTCGCCCAGCACTTCTCCCCTCCTTCAATATCCGCAAGCCATTCCTCAAACGCCGCGACGGTAGGGTTGCCGAGTCGCGTGTAAGCATAACCCTTGCGGCGGCCTTCAAAAATTTTGGCGCCTTCTTCGGCCGTGCGAAAACCATGCGCCACCCCGAGATACAATGGCGGCACGATGCTACGGTAAGGATCTTTTTTCCAATTGTAAAGTTTTTTAGGCATACTCAAACAAGTCAATTTTAATTTTCGTACTTAACACCCGCCATGTCAAACAAAAAGGCCATTCCGATACACACCGGAATGGCCTTCCAAATAGACGCTGCGTTATTCCGAAAACGACTCCTGCGCCTCGGCGGAAAGCTTGCTGAAAGCTATCAGGGCTATCGCGTGCGCCCATGCGAGCGGCGTATGGCTGTTCGGCTGTCCGTTCTGGTAGGCCTCAGGGATCTTGTTGTCCGTGATTTCCATGCAACCCTCCCTGAACCAATGGATGGCTTTTTCATCGTCGTGCCTCTGGGAGTAAATAATGGAAAGCCAGAACCTGAACATCGGCCACTCCGCGGATACGCCTTTGAACTTTCCTTCCGTGGAACGATAGTAGTCGTCGCCCCAGTAGCGGTTGAAGCCGTGCGCCTGCAACAGTTTGTGCTGAACGCCGCGCTCGGTCTGATGGCCGACGGTAAGGCGTCTAATCAGATCATCCTGATCCTTCAAATCCTGGACGATGTGATAAGGCCAAACCAGAGTCAACAGCGAAACGTCGCAATCGTGGGAATATTCATAACGGTGATGCTCCGCAGCGCAGCGTTCCCGCGAATAATCGGGACGCCCTTCATACGGCAGAATCTCTTGCAGGGCGCTTCTTCCGGCCTGAATCAGATCGTCTGGAACGTAAACGCCTATGTGCTGCGCCTTCAAACGAACCAACCCGCCCACCACGGCGCCGATTGACGAAGCGTGACGAATCCGGCACTCCTCCCACATTCCGAAATCCGGAGTTTCCCAATAGCGGACGCCGTTAAGATAGCAAAGAAGAAGCTCGAGCATCTCGCGGTCTTCATCGTCGCGTACCGTCGGAATGTTTTTAAAATACAAATCCGCCACCGCATACAGGAACAGGCCTATCGCATCAAGCTGAAAATGAGCCCATGCGTTATCACTCACAATCTCCTCCAGCGTGTCGGGATGGAACTTGGCGTGCAGAATCGCTCCCGGAGATTCGTTCAGCGAAGCGGCCCGGCGCAAAATCTTCTTCTTGTACTTCTTCAGCAGGTCGAGGACAAGATGCATGCCTTGCCGGCACTTCTCGAATTCCCCAAGATACCAGTACGCCATGGTGCAATAGACGTGGTCGCGAATCCACATCGCCCGGTAATCCCCGCTCGACGCCGCGATAAACGCGCCGTTCGGCCTGCGCATCGCCTCAAAGTTACGCAGAATTTCCGCCTTATTGAACAACATACGAATCACCTCCCTTTATTTACTTTATGCTCTCAAAGATCGACTAAATTATACAACAATCAGGGCTATTTTGCAAATGCCTTATTTATCGAAATTTTAGTCGGGCTGCCAGGACGCTTTGCTATCTCACTCGCTCACTATGTTCGCTCTTTGAAACCCGTCGGTTTCAATACTTCCGTCACGGGAAAACTGCGTTTTCCCGACCCCTTTCCCGTTCAATTCCCGGCTACAAAACAGGAAAATCTCCCCTGAAGGAGATTTTCCTGTTTAGTCGGGCTGCCGGGAATCGAACCCGGTCTTCACGCACCCGAAGCGCGCGTACTGCCGGTATACTACAGCCCGTAAAATTTATTATGCCTCACTTAACAAAAAACTTCTTCATTATCTCCGCCTCGGTGCGCCTCTGTTCCTCCGCCGCCCGCGCTTTCGCTGAAGCAGTCATGCGCCCAAGTTCTTCCTCCGGCAAGGCATTCAGCTCCCGCATGCGCATGATAAGTTTTTCGCGGTCGTTCAATGCCGGATTGTCCAGAACCTCTTCCAACAATATATTCAGGATTCTTCCTACTTTCGGACCAGGTTCAATGCTAAGCGTTTCCATAATGTCATTTCCCTTTACCGCAAGCATCCTGACGCTGACCGGATCTTTCTTAACCCTCTCTATCATGGCCTTAAGATGCCGTAAACGATAAGGCACGGCCTTTGCGACGCCGGAACCGATGCGGTCCGCTTCCCGCACCGAAAAGAGATCGTCTATATTATCGGGCCCGACTCTTCTTAGCAGGCGCCGCACCCCTCTTTCCGTCACCAGCTCCGGATCGTAAACAAACATGTGTTCGCGTATCATCAAAGCTATTTTTTCGGTCATATCCTTCGGCATGCGCAGCCGGTCCAGCATGCGCACCGCCATTTTCTCGCCGACGTACTGGTGCTGATAAAAAGTCCAGTCGCCATTCCTGCCGTTCATGACTTTCGTCCCCCCTTCGTCGTCTTTCCAGGCCCTGGTGCGCGGTTTGCCGACATCGTGGAGAAGAGACGCGATGCGTAATTTAAGAGGAAAATCTTTTTTGGCCGCATATTCCAACGAGTAGAGGTTGTGCTCAAAAACAGTGTAACGATGGTGCTTGTTCTGTTCCATATCAACGCCTTCTCCCAATTCCGGCAAAACGTATTTTAACACTCCCAACTCTTGCATTTTTCTTATTCCGTCCGCGGCGCGCTCCGTCATAAGAACCTTGCACAATTCATCGGCGATGCGCTCCTTGGCTATGAATTCCAAAAGGCCGGCATATTTTTTAACGGCCCCCGCGGTCTTCGGCTCTATTTCAAAATCCAGCTGGGCAGAAAAACGTACGGCGCGCATAAGGCGCAGAGCGTCTTCCTGGAAACGTTCTTCGGGGTTGCCGACGGCTCGGATAATTTTATCTTTCAAATCCTTTTTGCCGCCGAAAGGGTCGACGAGCTTGCCTTTCGCATCCATCGCCATGGCATTAACGGTAAAATCGCGGCGCGACAAATCCTCCTCCAAAGTTTTTGCGAATGTTATTTCGTCGGGATGGCGCTTATCGGTATATTTCCCCTCCTTCCGGAAGGTTGTCGCCTCGACGAGCTGCGTCGCCGGATCCTCTGACCGCGTTTTCACGCCAACGGTTCCAAATTTATTTTCGTACACGCTGTCGGGAAAAATCTTGACCAGCTCCTCCGGCTTTGCATCGGTTGTTATGTCCCAGTCCTTCGGTTTTTTACCAAGCAAAAAATCGCGTACGCAGCCGCCGACGTAATATGCCTGAAATCCGGCTTCCGCAATTTTTTTGTTGATTAACTCAACTTCTTGTGGTATTTCCATATGGCGTTCATATTTAAACTCTCCTTCAAAACCGCCTCTCGACATGGTTTAATAATATAATAAATGTCCCCGTAGTGAAATGGATATCACAACTGCCTTCGAAGCAGTTATTGGGGGTTCGAATCCCTCCGGGGACGCAAATACAATTGTTACAGTTGGCTCACGATCGTGAGCCAACTGTAACAGGCGGGCGCGCAACTAAAAATCGCCTAACGGCGATTTTTATTTATCCGGATAGCATTGTTTGCAATAGTTGTAATTTTGAGACCCGGGCTCTCCGACATAGGAACAACTGGGGACTGAAGCAAATGAAGAACATTGATCCTGGGGGATTTGCCCTCCCTGCGGATACTGCTGATCCCCCGAGGATTGCGGTCCCTGTTGCCCACCCCCTTGGGGCGGACCCATCGAACCGCCCTGCGGTGGCTGCGTGCATGCGCTCATTTTCGCATTCATTTCTGCTTTGAGTGCGGGATCAAGGCCCCCTCCTTCCTCTTGTCCTTGCGTTCCCCCTCCCTGCATCTTACTCAAACAGGCCTGCATTCCCGAACAATCTTTTGCAAGACAGGAACGGATGTCATCGGCAATGCAGGCGTTTAATTTCGTACTTATTTTATCCTTCCACGACGGATCGATATCAATTTTCTCCTCCCCGATCGGCTGCTTCGACTGTCCCTGAAATCCCTGAATACAGGTCTTCATTTCGGAACAGGCAAGCGCGAAGCATTGGTCAAGTTTTTTGCCGAGCGCGTTTTCCATACAGATGGCGACTTTCTTTTGGAATACCGAGGCGTCGCCGCAAGCAACTTGCCCCGTCTTTAATTGGTCAAGAAACCCCTTGCCCATTTCAGAATCAATGCAGGCAAGCGCATCCGGATCATTGGTAAAGGTCTGAAGCTGCTGGTCGGCATAACGGTTGGTGCAGGTTCTTGCTTCCCTAATTTTTACCATCATCTTCTCCAGGTCCCCAAGGTCAATGGGCATAATACCCTTCAAAAGGTTGCTGAGGAGCTCGGGTCCGAGATGTTCTTCAAGGCACGATTTGATCGTGGGAGTGGAAATGGCGTAGCAGGCCTGGAAATCTTGAAGCGGGGCAACCTGACTTGCTTCTTCCGCGGTCATGATGCCCATTTCTTCCGCGAACTTCATACAGGTTGGGACGTTAGCCGGATCATTGCAGAAGGCGGCGCAACGGGCAGCTGCTTGTTCGGGTCCTCCCCGCGCGCAGTCGCCGGGAGATCTGCCCTGGACCTTCTTTAGAAGTTCCGCTTCCCGCGCGCTCATGAGGCCGAGTTTTTGGGCAAAAGTAAGGCATACCTCATAACGCGAAGTATCGGAACAGTACGTTTCGCATTCAGCTTTTGATTTGCAGCCCCCTGGCGTCTCGCCGCTCTTCAAAAACGGGGCAACTTTCTTTGCCATTGCCAGTTCGTCCGGCGGGATAAAGCCGGCTTTTTCCGCAAATGCCAGGCACTCGTCAATGTGGGCGGGGTTTTCGCAGTAGGCAAGACAAGTTTCCTTGCTGGTGCAGTTGCCGGGAGGAATTGCACCGGCTTTAACGGCCGATGCGAACTTTTTCATCTCGGCGAGTTTATCGGGCGGTAAGAGATTATATTGTTCCACGAAAGACACGCATTCCTGAATATGTGCGGTATTCTCGCAGTATGTAACGCAGGATTTCTCGTCCCTGCATCCGCCGGGTCCGCCACCCGCCGCAACATCGGCAAACTTTTCTCCGCGCGCAATTACATCACGAGGAAGAAGATTGTACTTTTGGGCAAACGAAAGGCAGGCGCGGATGATATCGGCGTTGTTGCGCTGTTCGCAATACGTCCGGCATTCTGCCTCGCTCTTGCAGTTTCCCAATTCCGCGACGGGAAACACAATGTCCTGCGGCGAAGCAGCGCGAACGATAAGCGCAAAAGAAATTAACGCGGCAAATCCTATGACGATGAACGCTATTTGATGCGAATTATGCTTCATGATTTAGAAAGGATTTTGATATACGTCTTTAAGCGGATTTGTTTCGGTTTTTTCAAAAGGGTTGGTGGGCGGAAGCTTATTTTTGAGCGGATTTTGAGTTTGTTCAAAAATCTGGCCGCCGAGAGATTCTTCTACTGCGGCGGGAGAAAGTTCTCGGGCAGCCGGAGCAGAGGGCCGCGGAAAAATTCCCTGCCCGCCTTTCTGCGACCAATACCAAAAACCGACGGCAGCCAGTACGACTAAGATAATCAATCCGGTTATTGGCCGGACCAAATTTTTGTTCATCAGTTTTATTATAACATCTTTGACAGGAGGACTTATACACAAGTATAATAAACTTCAAAATGGATATTGAGTATTTAAAATCTAAAATAAGAGAGGTGCTGGATTTCCCGACTGTCGGCATAAAATTCAAGGACATAACGCCGCTGCCTGAGGATAAAAAGGCATTTCATCAAGCCATAGCCGGACTTGCGGACTTCTTTCAAAACGAAAAAATTGATAAAGTCGTGGGCATAGACGCGCGCGGATTCCTGCTCGCGTCAGCGGTGGCGTATCTTCTGAAGGCCGGGGTAGTGATCGTCCGCAAAAAAGGGAAGCTGCCCTACGATAAAATCGTCCAAACCCACGATCTGGAGTACGGCCACGGCAGCTTGGAAATTCACACCGATTCCATAAAACCCGGGGAAAAGATCGCCATCATTGACGACGTGCTTGCCACCGGAGGCACGGCAGAAGCCGCCGTGAAGCTCGTGAAAAAACTCGGTGGAGAAATCCTGGGACTGGGATTCCTTATCGAACTTCCGGCCATACACGGCAAAGATAAATTCAACGATTATAAAGTTTATTCGCTCTTAAAGTTTTAGAGTAAATATGCATCCCTAGCTCAATTGGCAGAGCAGGCGCCTCTTAAGCGCAAGGTTCTGGGTTCGATCCCCAGGGGATGCACAAAACTATAAAAGTCCGGCCCATGAACCCCGCGCCTCCCTCTAACGCGCAAACTTCCCCGCTCAACCATCTAAT
>CAZVKF010000024.1:0-6491 GCA_964627585.1 uncultured Candidatus Saccharibacteria bacterium
GAAGTGGTATTAAGGTAAGATATAGCCGGCAAGCCGTCCTGTCCTATAACAAGAGAGTTAAATTGGCCGACATTATCAGAAGGGTCTTCAATGGTTACAATGGTATTGGTCGCTCCGGCATGCCCCGCGGTATTATCACAGGAAGAATTTCGGCATTTTATGAATTTAAGGGACTGGGTGACGGTAGCGTAATAAGATATTGCTCGAAGACCGTCTTGGCCTATGGCAAGGAATGTATATTGAAAACACTGGACGGGTTCCGCATTTTACAAATTTCACAGCCCCGTTTAAATCCACGTAAGCGACAGCAGGCAGACCGTCCGGCTCAATGGCCAGGGAAGCGTATTGTCCGACATCATTAGCCGGATTTTCAATGGTGGTAATAGTGTTGGTTGCCGAACCGGCAGGAATACAATTGGCCGTACCGCATTTTACGAATTTCAATGAATTGGCCGTGGTGTCAAAATACGCAATCGCTGGCAAACCGTCCTTGCCCAAAACAAGAGAGGTGTATTCGCCTACGCTATTAGCCGAGTTTTCAATGGTGGTGATAGTGTTGGTTGCCGAACTGTTAGGAATACAATCGGCAGTACCGCATTTTACGAATTTTATACCAGGATTACCCCAATAACTTATCGCCGGCAAGCCGTCTGGGCCGATAACTTGAGAGGTCCAAAGCGCGGAACCTCCCACAGGAGTTTCAATGCTGGTAATAGTATTTCCCGAAGAACAGTCCTTATTACCGCATTTGATATATTTTAAGGTAAGGCCGGTATTGTCGTGATAGCTTATTCCGGGAAGACCATCCGGCCCGAAAGCAATGGAAGAACTCCTTCCTACGCTGTTGCCAGAAACTTCAATGGTTGTAATTGTATTGGTTGCCGTACCTGAAGGAATACAATTTATAGTTCCGCATTTGACGAACTTAAAATCAGTACCGGATAATATATAATAACTTATAACAGGAAAACCATCAGGAGCTATGGCAAGAGAAATATGTTGGCTAACAAGATTAGGGTCATCATCAAGCGTATAAATAGTCGAAGTCCCATACGCCCCTTTGGAATACGAAAGGGTCTGCGTTGATTCTGTTGAAATGGTTGCGGTTGCCACGGAGCGCGGTAACTGGTTATTGGTTATTCCGTCAATTAAGCGAAATCCGTAAGTTTTTCCGGCAAGAGCGTTTCCGGTGTCAATGGCAAAGGCGAGGTCGGAACAGGTGTTAGGTTTTAGACCGATTAGGGATGAGGTAGCAATTCCTCCATAAAACCATCCGCCATCATAAACAGCTCCTCCTCCGGCGTTGCATGTTGAATTGACCGAAGGTGTGGAAGTAGCAATGGGTAATCCCCTGCCGGTTATCCCTTTTTGATTTAAACCGTTTTGGGAAAGCGACGGCCGTATTTCGGTGGTGGAAGCAAGGTCAAGCCATGAGCCGGAATCAGTCTGATTCTGCCATTGCAAACGGTATTGATTAACCGTGGTGGCGGTGGAAGTATTATCAATCTGATATTTCAAAATCATGCGCTCGCCTAATTTGACCGATGTGGGTGCTGTTGTGGTGGCCGCGCGAATAGTTCCGGTAGCAACGGTTGAACCATCATCATTGGTAAAAATCCAGTTTCTTTGGGTAATAGTATCTTGAACATGAGAGGTGAGATTTGAGAAAGTGGGAGATGAGCTTGAAACTGTTAGGCGCGAAGTATAGGTTTGAGAAATCGGGCCAAAAGAAATCACATTGGAAGTTGGAAGAGAAAAAATGAGAGCGTCGGTCGCCAAAAGATTTTGAACATCAAGACGAAGGCCAATGCGATGCTGGCCTTGCGATAAAGAGGTGGTGGCCATCACAATGTCGGAAGCATTGATGGTGCCGATGACTAAAGATTCGGAACCGTCGTTGATACCGTTTTGGTTGGTATCATCATAAAAACGCGCGCCGGATAAATCACCCTGAACCACTCCCGAACCGGACCATTTTACTCTCGGGGCGCTTGAAGCAGTTTCTCCGTTTATATTCAAAGTCGCGCTGAAAACTTGCAATTGCGAAGTTGAAGCCGCAGTGGTCAATAAATCATAACCGTTGGGGTCATTGGGGCCGGTCAATGTTATCACTCCTTTTACCGCAATTGTGGCGGTGGCCGTATCCGAACGGGTTCCGGTGACTCCTCCATCAACATTCAAACCGATGGTGGTTGAGGCCGCAAAAGCGGTTGAGGTTGCTCCCCACGACAAACCGGAAATTAAAATATCTTCTCCTGACGCAAAAGCAGAATCCACGTCAATGAAAAGGGTCTGGGGCTTGCCGTTCGTACAAACAAATCCGGAATTAGCCGCGGTTACTTTGCCAGAGGCAGTTCCTTCAATAGACGGAGTAGTGGAGCCCGAAGCTCCGCAAGCAGTCGCATTCCAAATCAAGGGAAAATTAGGGTCAATGGATATGCGGATACCGCTCGCCGCCGTAATGTTTGTTCCGTCGTTAGCCAGAACTTTTAGGCGCGGAATAGTGGAAGTGGAGCCGCCTGATGGGGGCAGGCGAACGTCATATAAATTAGTGGAAGTAGCGATAAAAATGTCCGGCGGCACGACAGCATCAGTCGTATGCGTTACTGCCCCGGTTGAACCGGTAACGGTAAGAGTGGAAGTGCTGTTGGTCTGCGACGTTGAGCCGTAAGTCCAGATATTGGCAATACCAACAGCGTTAAAAGTCAAAGAGTCTCCGGCAACAAGATTGGCGACGGATGCGCGGTAGAAATAGTTTGCTCCCGCACTCACCAAAGTGGTTGAGGCGGTACAATTAATATTATTGCCTGAAGGAGCGGAACAGCCGAATTTTTCCGGCTCTCCCAAATTAAACCTGCCATTGGAATTGGTATCTTCAAAAATGTTTCCGGAAGTGATGTCGCCGTCAACTACACCCGAGCCGGAATAAGTAAGGCGGATGGTGCCGGAAGCGTTTTCTCCATTGGGGGTGAGTTTGAACCGTATAAGCTCTGTTGTAGTTGAAGTTTCCGTCTCAAATTGGTCGGTTAATTGTCCCTCGTCGTGGTCAGCCAGAGTAATAACGCCTTTGACCGCAATGGTAGCGGTGGCGGTAATCAAGGGCGAAACGCCGCCATTGATGGAAAGCTTGATGGAGGTTGAAGCAATATGGGCGGTAGAGGTTCCAGCCCAGCTTATGGAGCCGGGAATCAAAAGGTCGTCATTGGTAACGAAATCACTGGCAACGTCAATATACAAATCCTGGGGCTTGCCGTTTGTGCAAACAAACCCGGTGTTGGCGGCATTTACTTTTCCGAATGCGGTTCCGCCGAAGGTCGGAGTGGTGGAAGAATTGCAGGCCGCGGCATCCCAAATCAGGGGGAAATTACGGTCAATCTGAATTCTGATATCCGAAGAAGGAGTTATCTGCGAAGCGCCGTTGGCCAGAACCTTGATCTGAGGAATGGTAGTTGTTCCCAGACGGTCAACCAGACGGTTGGCCGGAACAAAAATCTGGGCATCGCTGTTTCTCGTATGGGTTATGGCTCCTGTTGAACCGGTAACGGTAAGAGTGGAAGTGCTGTTGGTTTGCGAGGTGGAGCCGTAAGTCCAGATATTGGCAATACCAACAGCGTTAAAAGTCAAAGAGTCTCCGGCAACAAGATTGGCGACGGATGCGCGGTAGAAATAGTTTGCTCCCGCACTCACCAAAGTGGTTGAGGCGGTACAATTAATATTATTGCCTGAAGGAGCGGAACAGCCGAATTTTTCCGGCTCTCCCAAATTAAACCTGCCATTGGAATTGGTATCTTCAAAAATGTTTCCGGAAGTGATGTCGCCGTCAACTACACCCGAGCCGGAATAAGTAAGGCGGATGGTGCCGGAAGCGTTCTCACCATTGGGAGTAAGTTTAAACCGAATCAATTCCGTAGTGGTTGAAGTTTCCGCTTCAAACTGGTCGGTTAATTGCGTTGAATCGTGGTCGGCAAGGGTGATGGTGCCTTTGACCACAACGGTTGCGGTTGCCGTGACCAATGGCGACACTCCCCCATCAACCGAAAGCTTTACCGAGGTGGAAGCAATATACGCAGTTGAAGTTCCGGCCCAATTCAGGGTAGTAGGAATCAGAAGATCATCGGTGTCGTTAAATCCGGTGGTAACGTCAATATATAAATCCTGCGGTTTGCCGTTTTGGCAGACAAAGCCGGTGTTGGCGGCATTTACTTTTCCGAATGCGGTTCCGCCAAAGGTCGGGGTAGTTGAGGCGGAACACGCAGTAGCATCCCAAATCAGGGGGAAGTTCCAGTCAAGTTGTATCCTGATGTCTTTGGTCGGAGTGATTTGACTGGAACCATTGGCCAGAACTTTTATCTGGGGTATGGAAGAAGTTGCCCTTCTATCAACTACCGACAGCGGGTTTTTCATGAAAATCTGGGCGTCGCTGTTTCTGGTATGTGTTGCCGTAATTTGGGTGGTGGTTGACACTTTCAAACGTGATGAATACGTCTTAGAAACTAACCCGAAAGCAAAAACATCAGAAGTCGAAGCAATCTGAATCGTAATGGCGTCTCCTGCGGCAAGAGCGGCAACTGCGGCGCGATAAATAAAGTTGGTTCCGCCCGTAATCGTCGTAGTGGCATTGGCGGTATTGTAGCATTTAATTATATTACCGGACGGAGCCTGGCAAGCCATAGCCACGGCTTCAGCGCCATTGACGCGGCCATTATTGTCGGTATCGCTATATACCCCGCCGGAAGTAATATCTACGTCAGCAATGCCGGTGGTGTTATATATGAATTGAACGGTTGTTGATGCTGACTCGCCGTTCGGCGTTAATTTGAATCTCAAAAGTTCCGTAGTGGTTGAAGTATCCGATTCAAACTGGTCGGATAATTGCCCGACATCATGGTCGGCCAAAGTGATAATTCCTTTTACGGCAATGGTGGCGGTGGCCGTATCCGAACGGTTTCCGGTGACTCCTCCGTCAACATTCAAACTAATGGTGGTGGACGCCGCAAAAGCAGTTGAGGTCGCTCCCCAGCTCAAACCGGAAATCAAAATATCTTCGCCCGAAGCAAAAGCAGAATCCACGTCAATAAAAAGAGTTTGGGGCTTGCCGTTTGAGCAAACAAATCCTGTGTTGGCCGCAGTTACTCTGGCCGCAGCCGTTCCTTCAATAGACGGAGTGGTACTGCCGCTAGTTCCGCAAGCGGTCGCGTTCCAAATCAACGGAAAATTAGGGTCAATGGATATGCGAATGCCGCTTGCCGCCGTAATGCTTGTTCCGTCATTAGCCAAAACCTTTATGCGCGGAATGGTGGAAGTGGAGCCGCCTGATGGGGCCAAACGAACATCATATAAATTAGTGGAGGTGGCAATAAAAATGTCCGGCGTAGTGGCCGGCGGCGCCACAGTCTCCTCAATCGCGGCCTCGGATACTTCCCATTCAAGTGTGGTTGCGTTCTTGATTCCAACCCGGATTGCATATTCAAAATCGGCTCCCGCATCGAGGTCAGCGAGGTTCCCGATAAGCCCCGTAAGATTCAGGTCATACGGCCCGAGATCGGTGGTTTCATCTATCAACTGGGTGACTTCATTAGTCGCTGTAACGCTGTTTCCGTCTATGTAGGCCATAGCGGCAATGTACGTTGAGGCGCTGACGTTTTTAGTTTTCGCGGCGGTGACGCGCAGTGTAAGCGCGGTAAGAGTCGCCGGGTCCACGCCGGTTTGCCGCACTTTGAATACGGCGTTGGATTTCCCAACTTTTGAGCAGGAGATGGTCGTAATGGCGTCGGTTGCGCAGGTGGTAACAGTTGCGGTAAGCGTGCTGTCGTCGCCCGTATAATCATTAACGCCGACCCAATCCTCGGCTATGTCTACAGCCACGAACGCGGCAGAGACCGGAGAGGCAGAAAGCACCGAGATGATCATCGCGGAAATTCCCACGCACCCCAATATTTTTTTGAAATTCATCGTTGCCATATTAAAAATTATAATTCTTTAAGCTTACGCGCGTATTCTTCCGCTTTCTCGCTATTGCCCGCTTTTTTATGTTTCTCCTCCAAAAAGACGTAGATTGGCCGCAACGCTTCTTTAATCGGCGTATGCTCTGGATAAAGTTCAAGCGCCTGTTCGTATTGTCCGGTCGCCGCCTCATATTTTTCATCCGCCATCAAAAGCAAGCCTTGGATAAAAGTGTCGCGGGCCTGTTCGCGCCTTCTAAACTCCTCTTTTTGACTCTCATGCTCAAAAACAATGGCCGCGTCTATGGCGCCTTCGCGAAAACGCGTAAGTTCGGCAAGGTTCTTTGCCGGCGCGTAGAAACTGTAGAGCGAAAACGGGCTTTTAAGTCCGAGTATCGGCCAATCGTCGGTATGAAGCTTGGCGCCCGCGCTGAATTTTTCCAATTGGGAATCATTGAGAAAAAGAAGCGCGAAAAAATCATCCGGGTTCAAAATTTTTGCTTGGTCCATATCCTCCCTGATATTGGCGTCGCCAAATTTTGTCCGCAT
>CAZVKF010000024.1:6501-9715 GCA_964627585.1 uncultured Candidatus Saccharibacteria bacterium
CAAAAGATCGCCATAACCAGTTACCGAAGCCCAGCCCGAGACATACGGAAATACTGAATGAAGCGTTGCTATGGCGATCTTCAAAGATTCGGCATCGGTCTGGTAGGTGTGGGTCCACTGCATTAAAATGCCGCCCGGGTTGAGCCGGTCTCTTACGAGAGCATAAAACTCTTTGGTAAAAAGATTGTAATTTCCCTGAATCCAAAAATTGGATGGCTCCGAGGTTATGACATCATATTTTTTACCGGCGCCTCTGAGCAGATTTCTTGCGTCTTCAATCGCGAGATTGAGACGGGGGTCTTTGAGAGCGTTGTGATTTACGTCAGAAAAATATTTGGCGGCATCAGCCACAGCCGGTTCAATTTCAACCGCGTCAAGAATTTCGACCGGATACTGCGAAACTGCGCCAAGGGTAATGCCCGAACCCAACCCAATCACCAAAACCGATTTCGGGTCCGGATGCAATAGCATCGGCAAATGCCCCAAGAGAAGCTGGGTGGGCATATCATCCGGAGCGGTACTCGCGTCAGTTTTTCCGTTTATGCGCAGTTGGCGAATCTCGCCGTCATCCAAAACCGATACGGTCGCCGAGACGCCCTCTTTATAGTATAAGAGGTTTTGGTCTGTGAAAAACCTCCCCACGAATTCACGCGTCGTCTCTTTCGGGTAGTCAACAATGAGGTAAAGACCGCTCGTTATAAGATTTTTCTGCCAAGAAAGAATTAAAAAACTTGCTCCGATAATAACGGCGGAGGCAGCTGCCATGCCTAGCGCAATACTGGTTTTTGTTTTGAAGGCAAAAAGCAGCGCGGGAGCAAGAAAAAGATACAGGGCCGCGGCAGCCAGGATTGAATTTTGTATGCCAAGGCGCGGAAGAAGCCAAAATCCGCCGGCAAGAGAGCCGATAATTCCGCCAAGCGTATTTGCGGCGTAAAGCCTGCCGATCCGCCCGCCGAGGTTTTCCAGTTTTTGGGAGTATAACTTTACGGCCAGAGGAAAAGTCGCGCCCATAAGCATCGTTGGAATAAGCATAATCAAAAATGCAATCAAGAGCCCAATGACCTGCACCGCGAAAAATGAACTCGGAGCAAATGTTTTTACCAGCGAGAAGAAAAGAAGCGGCAGGGAGCCAAGCGCCGCGGTTGTTATTATGACCGAAAGGCCGAGTATAAAAAGAACTACGGCAAACCATTTAAGCGGGTTAATGCGGTCAACAAGGCGCGAGACAGCCATACTTCCGAGCGCTAGCCCCAGAATAAACGAGGCAAGAATTATGGAAAAGGAATATACGGTCGTGCCGATGGCCATGATGAGAACCCTCGTCCACAAAACCTCAAGCGCTAACGCCGCAGCGCCCGTTAGAAAGAACGCCGCCAAAATAATCCAGCCCCCATTGTTAAACGCCGGGTGTCGCACACGTTTGCGCTGGTCAAACGCCAGATGTCGGCTATCCGGCGCTTCTTGTTTCCGAGAAAGATAAAGGATTGCAAATCCTATTAAAATGTTAATGGCCGCGGCGACAAAAATCGTGCCCCGCATCCCTGAGAAAAATATAAGAATAAATCCCGCAAGAAAAACTCCCAGAACCGCCCCCAGAGAGTTTAGGCCGTAAAGTTTTGCCGAGATATTTCCGATTCTCTCAATGCTTTCTGAAAAATATTTGATAATTACCGGCAATGTCCCGCCGATCAGAGTTGTAGGTATTAACCATAGAGTCAGTATCGCGTATACTCCGATACCTAATTCCAAAAGAGCGTAGAGCAAGAGCGGCCGGCCCCGCTTATCTGCGAGCTTCCCGAAAATGAAACTTCCTAAAGCAAGCCCGGCAAAAAAGACCGCCAAAATGGTTGAGATCGCGTAAACCGTATTTCCGAAAACCAAACCTAACATCCGCGCCCAGATAATCTCATACATCAACGCCGCCGCGCCCGAGAGAGCGAAAGCCAGAAGCAGGAACGTTTTGATATTTTTGCTGGTCATGTCAATGATTTATTTTTATTTAACAATGTTTACACCCTCCCAGTTATAATATTCTTCGGCGTCCAGGCAATTTACATAATAGTTCTCACCCGCCGCCGGGTTAGAAACCGAGTAATTTCCCGACGAGGGCAGATTTTTTAAAAGTATGTCATTATTTTCCGAAACGTGGCACACAATAGGTTCTATCCCGCCCGAAACAACCCATGAAAAAGCAAGCTCGGACCCAATATCCGACAAAGAAACCGTATCCACAATTTTCTCCTCATCCCCGATTTTTATCTTAAACTCAATGGAAATATCTCCCTGTCCTTTATTAATCGTGTTGGCCGCAGCGATTCCCGAACCCCAAAAACCGTTTTCATCACTGCACGACAAATCAAAAATAATTTTGCTTCCGCTAAAGTACGCCAGCACATCCACTTTTCCATAAACTGGCTGTTTTCTAATCCACTCATACCAACTCGGGCTAAGAAGCATTTTTTTACCATCGGGAAATATATATGCTTTTGCCTCGCACGGGGTTAATTCATTTAGATTTGCGTTCTGAACATTCCAGGCGAGAGTTATGGGCGAACCGACCGGAACCGTAACTTCTTTTTCGCCGTTTATCGTAAAATCCATTTTTATTGCTGACCGCACCAAAGAATTGATTTTTTCTCTTGTTCGCGGTCCGAAAAATCCGGTTCCTTTCCGCAGTCCCAACGGCGTTAAGATTTCACCGGCGTATTTTTCCTGGAATCTTTTTACGGCGTTTTCCGTGAGTTCGCCGAAAAATCCTGTGATAAACCCTTCGGGGTAAATTTCTTTATCCGCTGCCAAAAATTCCTGAAGTTTTTTTACTTCATCATTTTGCTGGCCTCTTTTCATCCAAACCGTAAAAGTAACAACAGGTTTTTCCTGGCTTTTAGCTGACTCCAAAACTGCTTTTGGTTCTGCGGCTGATGTAAGCGTTTTTATCCTTTCCTGAAGTTCCGCAATCTTAAGCCGCAAATTCTCTATAATCCCTGAAGCGTCTTTTTTTGGAACGCTTGCTGATTCCGGAACTTCTCCGGCTTGGGATTCGATAAGAGCCGCCAGAACAGCTTCAGGAATGGGTTTTGCATAAACGGCCCGGGTTTCGGGAACGGCCAAAAAGAACCAGCTTGCCGCGGCCAAAATACTTATGGATATTAATGGATATTTACGGATATTCATGGATATTTATTGTTCGAGCTTGTCCTAAACCCGTCGGGTC
>CAZVKF010000025.1:0-9538 GCA_964627585.1 uncultured Candidatus Saccharibacteria bacterium
AATTTGACTGATGCGCCGACGGATGGTAAACTTTCGAGGGTCCGGGCGCTCACCGAAACCTTAAAACCTATATTTCCGGCCTCGACTACCGCGAAGTTGGGCTTTTTCACCAAAATATTTCCGCGCAGTGAATAAATCATCTTTACTGTCATTATAAATAATTTTCAATCTCTTAGCCATGCAGCAATTCAAACTCGTAGCGCAATTCAAACCCACGGGCGACCAGCCGCACGCCATAGAAAAATTAATAAATAATCTCGAATCAGGCCGCAAATATCAAACGCTTTTGGGAGTTACCGGCTCCGGGAAAACTTTCACTATGGCTTCGGTCGTCGAGAAAATGAATCTTCCGACGCTCGTCATCTCGCCCAATAAAACGCTGGCGGCCCAGCTCTATCAGGAATTCAGGACGTTTTTCCCGCATAACGCCGTGCACTATTTCGTCTCGTATTACGACTACTACCAACCGGAAGCGTATCTGCCCGCAACCGACACTTATATCCAGAAAGACGCGCGCATAAACGCCGAAATAGACAAATTGCGGCACGCGGCGCTGCAAAGTTTATTCACGCGGAAAGACGTCCTAATCGTTGCCTCGGTGTCATGCATCTACGGCCTTGGCGATCCGTCGGAATACCAAAAAATACGGCTGAATCTTACGAACGGCCAGCACATCAGCGCCAACGACATTCTGCGCCACCTCGGATTTCTACAGTACCAGCGCATCACGCGCGATCCCAAGGCCGGAGAGTTCCGGCTCTCCAAAAACAAATCGGCCATTAACATACATCTCGTAACCGGCGAGAAAGTGCGTATTGCCTTGTCCAAAAATAAAATCGTTGATCTTCTGAAAAATGACGGTCCTATCGATCGCCTCGCGATTTACCCCGCAAAATTCTGGATCGCTCCACGCGAGCAGTTACGATTAGCCGTACGCAACATCAAAACCGAACTCGATCAGCGCGTCGAAGAATTGCAGTCCGCCAATAAGTTCCTGGAAGCGGAACGGCTCGAAAAACGCGTAAAATTCGACACCGCCATGCTCACGAAAACAGGATACGTAAGCGGTATTGAAAATTATTCCCGCCATCTCGCTTTCCGCGAGCCGGGCGAACCGCCCTCGACGCTTCTGGATTACTTTCCTAAGCCCTTTTTGCTCTTCACTGACGAATCGCATATCTCCGTGCCCCAACTCAAAGGAATGTACTACGGCGACCGTCAGCGTAAAAAAACGTTGGTGGACTACGGCTTCCGCCTTCCGTCGGCGCTGGATAATCGCCCGTTGAATTTTGAAGAATTCGCGTCAAAAATCGATTCGGTCATATTCGTTTCCGCAACGCCGGGCAACTATGAGTTGGAACAGATGGAAAACGCCGTAGTGGAACAATTACTGCGGCCAACCGGAATTCTTGATCCGCCCATTCTCATCCGGGCGGCGAAAAATCAGATCAAGGACTTGGTGAAGGAAATCGAAGCCCGCATCCGTCGCCGCGAACGGGTGCTGGTGCTCACTTTGACCAAGCGCTCCGCGGAAGATTTATCGGAATATCTGCTTGAGAAAAAAATCAAGGCGCATTACCTTCATTCGGAGATAAAAACGCTGCGCCGGCCGGAAATTCTGAACGACCTGAGAAGGGGAGACGTTGACGTCATCGTAGGCATCAACCTTTTCCGCGAAGGCCTTTAACTGCCGGAGGTCAGCTGAGTGGCGATTCTGGACGCCGACCGCGAGGGATTCCTTCGCAATTACCGCAGCTTGATGCAAATGTCCGGACGCGCTGCACGGTCCGTCAACGGCCAGGTGATCCTTTACGCCGATTTTCTCACCGATTCAATCAAAAAATTAATTGCCGAAACCGCGCGCCGTCGTTCCGTACAAAAACAGCACAACGAACTTCTGGGCATTCAGCCGCAGTCAATTAAAAAAGCCATAAACGAAGGATTCATATCCAGCTCTTGATTCTTTCCGACTCCGTCCTATAAGCTATACATAGCTTGCTCTTTGTCACCTTTATAGAAGGACTGAGGTGGAAAAACGTCTTTCCCGAATCGGGCGTTTTTGTTGGCGGCTCATCAAAAAAATCGTCAAATGGACGGCCGTTTCGCTCGTTCTTTGCGGATTAGGCGCGGCTATAGGCGTATTTTTTACCGCAAAATATCTTGAGGAAAAATATGATTTCGTAAGCAAATTTCTGGAGCTCCCGGACGTCAGAACGCTTAAGGAACTAAAACCGATCCAGGCAAGCTACATATATGACGAACAGGGAAATAAAATTGCCTGCTTCGCGAAAGAATACCGGAGAATCATACCGCAAGACCAGATTCCTCCCCTGATTGAAAAAGCGATTCTGGCTTCCGAAGATAAAAATTTCTATTCGCATTACGGCATTGACCCCTGGGCGATTCTGCGCGCTGCGCGCGACGACCTTTTTTCGGCGCATGTCGTAGCCGGAGGATCAACCTTGACCCAGCAAGTCGCCAAAGGAATGTTCCTCACGCCGGAACGCACCATGAAAAGAAAAGCGAAGGAAGCTATTCTCGCGCTTAAGATAGAACGCTATTTCACGAAAAAGGAAATTCTCTGGCTCTATGTAAACATGGTTTATCTCGGCCATGGACGTTACGGTTTTGAAACCGCCAGCCAGTTTTACTTCGGCAAATCCGCCCAGGAACTTATCCTCAACGAAGCGGCGATGCTGGCCGGACTTATTAATAATCCGGAACGCTCTTCGCCGTATCGTAATTACCAAGCGGCGTTTGAAAGAAAAAATCGCGTGCTGCGCTTGATGCTTGAAAACGGCTTTAGTACCGAAGAAGATTACCAAAAAACTTCGGCGGAAAAGCTCAACATTATCCTTCCGATGTCGCAAGATTGCAAAAACCTTGCGCCCTACTTCGTTGAAGAAATAAGACGGAAATTCGGGGACGGCCTGCCTATTCTTTCCGGCGGGCTAAACATATTTACATCCCTCAATATGGATATCCAGAAAAAATCGGAAGAGGCACTCCATTTAATATCTGACGCTTATCGGGTTCGACATCCCGAAAATGCCGATGAATTAAGAGGCGGCGTTGTAGTCATAGACCTTCAGACCGGCGCAGTGGTAGCGCTCCAAGGCGGCGAAGATTTTGAAAAAAACCAGTACAGCAGCGCTACGCAGGCCCGGCGCCAGCCCGGCTCCGCATTCAAACCTTTTACCTACGCCACGGCTGTAGAAATAAACTGGAAAGGGCCCTACGGCGGACAGGTTCTGGACAGGCCGGTCGTCATCAAAATGGGCGGCGGCAAAATCAAGATAGTTCAGAACTATCCGTACGAACGTTTGGCTCGGTATGTGGGCATTACCACGTTCGAAACCGCCATATCCCAGTCGCGCAATGCCGCCACGGTATGGCTTGCCCAGCAAGTCGGCATAGAAAACGTGATCGCTCTGGCAAACCGCCTGGGAATCGACGACCCCGAACATCCGCTCCAGCCCTATCCCACGACTGCCATCGGAGCTTCGGAGGTAACACTACTCCAGCTTACCGCAGCGCTGATGCCGATGATGAATGGAGGATATAAAATTCCGCCTTACCTCGTTAAAGAAATTATAGACGGCTCCGGAAAAACTCTTTACAAAGCCGACTACGCGCCGGAAGAGGTTTTGTCCGAAGAGGTTGCCGAAAAAATGAAAGAGCTTCTCAAAACGGTGGTTGACCTGCCTAACGGTACGGCGCATCGCTTGAGAACACATATTAAAGAAGGCGAACTGGCCGGTAAAACAGGTACTGCAACTAACGAGAAGGGTGAACCGACTGATAACTGGTTTATAGGGTTTACTTCCCGCTATGCCATCGGCGTCTGGATCGGTCTGGACAGCAAAAAACCCCTTGGCACTAAAGAAACCGGCGCCACAAACGCTTTGCCGATTGCGGAAAAAATACTGGTTGACCTTAATCTCGTACAGCCCGACGAAAAGTTCCGCCCAATCGTTCAAAGAGAACGTCCCGAACCCGCTGAAATTGAAAAAAAAGAAGAGCATCCCCAATAAGGATGCTTTTTATAATATTATATTTTCTCGTAAAACTGCGCCACCCCGAGAATGTCGGCTTCGCGGAAAGGCCTGCCGATAAGCTGGAACCCTATTGGCAAATCTTGTCGCTTGTCGCTTGTCACTTGTCGCACCGGTATTGATACGGCGGGCAAGCCCGCGAGATTAATCGGAATGGTAAAAATATCGGATAAATACATCGAGAGCGGATCATCTATTTTTTCGCCGATCTTGAATGCCGGCGTAGGCGCAACCGGAGTCAGAATTACGTCAACGTCCCCGAAAGCCGAATCAAAATCATCGCGAATCATACGCCTTGCTTTCTGGGCTTTCGCATAATAAGCGTCATAATAACCCGAGGATAAAACGAACGTTCCCAAAATAATCCTCCTGCGCACTTCCTTCCCGAAGCCTTCGCCGCGCGTTTTTTTGTACAGATCCGACAAGCTCTTGTCGCTTGTCGCTTGCCGCTTGGCACCATATCTAATGCCGTCAAAGCGCGCGAGGTTCGCGCTGACTTCAGCCGGCATGATTATGTAATAACAGGAAAGGGCGTATTTGGTATGAGGCAAGCTCACTTCCTTAAACTGAATACCCAAGCTCTTCAAGGACCCGATCGCCGATTGAAGCGCCGCCGCCACATTGCTATCAAGGCCGTCTATAAAATATTCCTTCGGCAATCCCACCTTGAGATTTTTAATATCCTGCAAGCGCGGATTAACAAGCTCGTCTCCGTAGGAATCCGCCT
The DNA here is from genome assembly GCA_964627585.1 of uncultured Candidatus Saccharibacteria bacterium. Taxonomy (GTDB): domain Bacteria; phylum Patescibacteriota; class Minisyncoccia; order UBA6257; family GWB1-45-9; genus CAZVKF01. Next base: position 4,783 of record CAZVKF010000025.1, read on the forward strand.
TTTCCGAAGTGGTAGAATCAAAATCGTCTTTTCCGGCTATTGCTTTGAAAAGAATCGCCGCATCCTCCGCGGTCTTTGTTATCGGACCGATCTGATCCAAACTTGACGCCATCGCTATCAAGCCGTAGCGCGATACGGCGCCGTATGTCGGCTTCAGCCCCACGTCTCCGCAAAAACCCGCCGGTTGGCGTATGGAGCCGCCGGTATCGGAACCAAGAGCGGCCACGGCCATATGCGCCGCCACCGCCGCCGCGGAACCGCCCGAGGACCCTCCGGGAACTCTTTCCGAGTCGTGAGGATTTTTCGTCGTCTGGAATGCGGAATTCTCCGTGGAGGAACCCATTGCGAATTCGTCGAGATTAGTTTTGCCCAAAAAGACCGCTTTTTCTTTTTTAAGTTTTTCAATAACGGTAGCATCGTATGCCGCCCGATAATTTTCCAAAATCTTGGATGCGGCGGTCGCAGGCAAACCCTCTATCAAAATATTGTCTTTTATCGCAAGCGGCGTTCCGGCCAAAGCTCCTATCTCTTCGCCGCGCGCAATCGCGACGTCAACTTTTTCAGCCGCGGCCAAAGCGCCATCTTTGTCCAAACTCAGGTAAGCTCCTGTCTCCTTATCCTTGTACGCAATGTAATCAAAAAATTCTTTTGTTATTTCAAAAGCGGAGAATTCCTTTTTAAGCAATCCTTCATGGACTTTTTTGATTGTCAGGTCGTGTAAATGCATGCTATTCAAATACCGGCGGTACTTTCAAATATCCTTTTTCGCTCTCCGGAAACTGACTTTTGCCCTTTCCCGTATCCGGCGTCCTTTCCGGCTCATCCTCCCGAAAAGCGTTTTTATGCCATACTCCGCCCGCAAGCGGTTCGATATTTTCGGTGCTCAGCTCTCTTAACTCTTCAAAATAATCAAGAATGTTTTTCAAATCCTTAAGCAATTTTTCTTCCTCGCGCTTATCAAGATTGATGCGCGCCAAATCAGCCAGATGTTCCAGTGTTTTTTTATTGATGTCGCTCATACAATGTCATTTTAACATTTTTACGAATTCGTTTTCGTCTAATACCGTTATCCCCAGTTTTCGGGCTTTTTCAAATTTTGAACCGGGTTCGCTGCCCGCCACGACATAATCGGTCCTTTTGCTTACGGACTCGGAAATATCGCCGCCGAGTGAACGGATTTTCTCTTTTGCCGCTTCGCGCGACATTGAGGTAAGTCCGCCGGTCAGAACGAATATTTTTCCGCCCAAGGCGGATCCGCCTCTAGCGGAAGCTTTTAGATGTGGAGCTTCAATCTTTATGCCCACTTGGTCAAACTTTTTAAGCAATTTTTGATTTCGCTCATCCCGGAAATATTCAACGATGCTCCTTGAAACGGCCGGGCCTATGTCCGGAATCTCTTGTAAAATGTCCATTGTGACATGAGACATGTGGTTTAAAAGATATGAAATACTCACTTGTCTCTTGTCTCTTGTTACTTGTCTCTCCACTTGCTTTGCAAGCAGGTTTGCCGTTTCTTCTCCTACGTGGAGAATCCCCAAACTATACAGAAAACGCGCCAGGGAAATCTTTTTATGCGCCTTGATCTCATCAATGATGTTCTGCGCCGATTTCTCGCCGAAACGCTCCAACGCCGCAATATCGCCTTCTTTAAGAGAAAAAATATCCGCGGCGTCGCCGACAAGACCTTCGTCCAGAAAACGGTCGATGATCTTAGGGCCCAGCCCGCGGATATCAAAAGCAGGCCGCGAAACGAAATGATAAATCAATTCGCGGCTTCGGGCGCCGCAATTCTTATTTGAACATCTGTAAATCGCGCCCTCTTTTACGACTTTGGAACCGTCTACCGGGCATTTAACCGGCATATGAAACTCTTTTTCTTTGCCCGTTCTTAGCTCTTTCAAAACCTTTGACACCTGCGGAATTACGTCTCCGGCGCGGCTCACAATGACCGTATCGCCAATTTTTACGCCCAATCTTCTAATTTCATCGTAGTTATGAAGCGTTGCATGCGATATCGTAACGCCCGCCACATTTACCGGCCTCAGGACCGCGACCGGAGTCAAAGCACCGGTCCTGCCTACCTGCACCTTTATATCTTCAACTATCGTAGTCGCCTCTTTCGGCGAAAATTTGTAAGCGATTGCGGCACGCGGCGCTTTGCCGATAACGCCCGCCTCTTCAAAAAGGCGGTTGTCGTTCAAAATAACTACAATGCCGTCTATTTCGTACGGCAACTTATCGCGGTGCTTGGCCCAATAATCCCGGAATTCAAAAACCTCCTCGAGCGTCCGCGCATGACGGTTGTTGGAATTGGTCTTGCAGCCGAATTTCTTTAGGATCTCGTGCTCTTCCTCATGCGTTTTCTGGCCGAGGTCGGTAACGATATCGTACTGGAAAGAATCGAGCTTGCGATTGGCCGCAATCGCGGGGTCGAGCTGGCGTATGGAACCGGCCGCGATATTGCGCGGATTCGCATACGCTTTCAGTCCTTTCTTTTCCTGCCCTTTGTTAATCCGCCCAAACTCCTTTTTCGTCAAAAACACCTCGCCCCGCGCCACCAGGCGCGTCGGAGTTTTGGGTTTCGAGTTTTTAGTTTCGAGGGTTAGCGGAATGGCTTCTATGGTTTTTAAATTTTGCGTTACGTCTTCGCCTATTACGCCGTCGCCGCGGGTTGAACCCCGGATAAAAATGCCGTTTTCATAAATAAGCTCTATGGCCAGGCCGTCTATTTTAAGCTCGCAATAGAATGTATGATCTGTTTCTTTTATTTTTTGCCCCAAAAAATTCTCAATCCGTTCCAGCCAATCACGCATATCTTCCTCTGAAAAAGCGTCATTAAAGGAAAGCATCCGCTCTTCGTGATGAACTTTCTTAAATTCTTTCAGCGGCTTTCCGGCGACGCGCTGCGTCGGGGAATCGGGAGTTATCAACTCCGGAAATTGCTGCTCTAAATCAAAAAGTTCTTTTTTAAGAGAATCCAGCGCTTCGTCCGAGATGAGCGATTTATTCAATACGTGGTATGCGTAACGATAACGATTGATTTCTTTTCTGAGTTTCTCGACTCTTTTTTTCAATTCCTGCTTATCCATTATTCCAATGCGGCTTCAAAAGCCCGGGATGAACGTCCCGATGCGCCGATGGAGCGGATAGTCCCCGTAGGATGGGAGCCCGAACATATGGCGCCGACAGGCGAACAGGTCTCAAAGTCCACGCCATTTATCGTTATAGATGGTTTAGGGTATCCCTGATCCTTATAAAAGCGGTACAGCTCCCATTCCAATCCCGAATCCGCGGCATAAATCGCCTGGTTGGATTGCGCGATATTTACACTCTGTCGTATCTGATTTCTTATGAGTATGCCGGCGATTACCGTAGCTCCCAAAAGTATCCCGCCCAGCACAAGCACCGTTAGAAGCAAGGCCTGACCCGATTTTTTGTTTAATACAATATTATTCATGGCTTTATTAAAATAGGATCCTCGGACTTAACGTCGCTTGCATATTGACCAGTACCTTCTCCAAACCGCGGCTAACCGGATTTACCGAAACGGTCACGGTAATTCTCGGCGGAAAGCCGGCTGGCTGCGTAATTATGAATTGCAAATTCTTGATATTCACATTCTGCGAAGTTATAGACATAAAACTTCCTCCGACCCCGCGTTCGACGCGCGTTCCGCTCAAACGATAAGAGACCTCCTCTCCTTTCGCATTCGTAAACTGAAGCTCGCTGCCCAAAGAAATAAAGTTTATTCCGGTGCGCGTTTCTCGGGAAAATTGTTCGACAAACAAAGCCATGTTGTTGTTTGCGGCAATAAAAGCGACAATTTGGCGCTGTGTACGCAGCGCCTCCACGAACGCTCCGGACACAAGCGAAAACGCGATAACGAATAACGTCATAGCGACCATCAGCTCGATCAATGTATAACCATCCTCGTATGCAATTTTACTTTTGTTTATCGCCATAAACGCATTATTGACAGGCAGGCGGAAGATTCACGTCGCTGCGCCAATTGAAAAAATGATCTTCTATCGCCAATGAAAATGATCCGCCGCCCCGACCTATCCAGGCGACTGCGGAGTTAACCCTTATCTCATCCGCGCTTACGTTATTGACGGTTATACGCCGCTTGAAGTTGGTCGTAACGCCGCTGTCATAACTGTATACGCCGTTTGACGAATCGAATAAGAGCGGGCGATTGCCGTAAGGGGCCAGCGAAGTTTGGTTGTAGTCGGCCTCGTAATCACCGTCGGCTAAACTGCCGTTCCACGGCTGGCATTGCAGAATATTGGCGTCGATTAAATTTTTCACTATTTCGATACCCTCGGCGGCAATATTGGTCGCAATGTACTGATCGCCTACGGTTCGATTGATACCGAGAGAACTCGACAGCAGGGACAATAGGCCGGAAAAGGCGACCACGATAATCGAAATGGCTATCACGGCCTCGATCAGGATGGATCCGCGGAGAAACTGCGTATTGCTATTGGACTGTAATCTGGCCTGCATTGTTTATGATAATAGTTTGAGAAGGATTGGGCGCTGCGGTCACTCGAATCTTTATCTGCGCATCGCCGAAAGACAAACTGCCGTTGAGATAGGTTTGTGGATCCGGCGGCACAAAAACAACATCGCTTATTTGCAGCACCCAAAAGCTGATCTTAGAATCCAGTTGACGATCTTCGTTGGCAATAATCTGATCATCGCCGTTGGCCTGCCAAACATGGTCGCTGTCTGCGCAACTAACGGAGCGGTCTCG
>CAZVKF010000026.1:0-9532 GCA_964627585.1 uncultured Candidatus Saccharibacteria bacterium
CGCAAAAGCGCTGATTTTCCCGCAGGTCGAGGACTTCGGCCTTGTAGCCGCGGAAGCGATCGCGTGCGGAACTCCCGTGATTGCATATAATGTTGGCGGCGCGAAAGAAATTATAACGCACGGCGAAAACGGCTTGCTATTTGACGAACAAAGTTTAGAATCCTTGAAAAAGGCGATAAGCGAGTTTTCCAACTACAACTTCGATCCACAAAAAGTTGCTTTAACTGCAAAAAAATTCTCCAAAGGAAATTTCGTAGAAAAATTTAAAAGCATTCTTTGTAATTAAAAAATGTCCCCAGGGGGCCATTTTTTGTAAATTTCAAATTTCTTTTTGCTTGCAACGGCATTCGGTATGATGACATTTCTCGCATTCATAAGGATAGCATTCCCATACAATTGTTTCCAGATCTAAATTCAGACGCGTGGCCAAGCCGAAAATCCATGAAGCGACATCAGCCATTTCTTCGCATAATTTTGCTCGGTCTTTATGACGAAGAGCCTTACTAACTTCGCCAACCTCTTCCGCTAAATGGGCTGCGGTTTGAATCAGCATAATCCGTTCGTTTTGCCAGCCGTAAAGACACCCGTGCAATTCTTGATGTTCCTTCAGTAAAATTGGTTCTTGCCTTAATCTTTCACGCCGCAATCTTCGCAGTATTAAATCTTTATCCGGTATTACGGGGTCAACCCCGAGTATTTATTTAGGGCGTAAGCCAAACCCTCTACTATGGCACTACAATGCTGAAAGGGTTGCTTCGGATATAATAAGGGCCGCTTGCCGCATAATCTTGCGGATAAATAATCACTTGCACATTGTCGTCCGGGGTAACATTACTTATGTTTATCTTACTTCTGATTATGCCGCCGCTATCGATAGGGGGAGAGAAATAAGGGTATCCATACTTCTTTGTGGTATTCGAATATAGAGCGATAGCGTGCTGGGATACCGGAAAAGGAACTCCTTTTGAGTTAATCAATTGCCCCCGCCAAGAAATCTCCACCTGCGGTCCCCGCTGAATTTTCTCTCCTCCGATTGGGGAAAGAATACTGACTGGCTGTGGAGGAGGCGGTGGAGGCGGAATTGAATTCGAATGATTTTTGAAAAATTCCCAAAATACATTTGTCGCATTTATATTTTTTGAAGTCGGTCCGGTGATGATTTTGGAAAGCTGCGACTCATTTGGCGGCCAGACATGGCCCATTCCATGAACAACGTAGGAAATAACGTCTTTTCCTGTTGGGCAGCTTTGGTAAGCGCGCTTTTCAACTTTCGTGCCGTCATTCACAACCACTGGAAGAAATTGAGGGGTGTAGCTTAGGCTGCAACTGTTTACGTTGGCAAAAATCTTAACCGTATCAACAGTAGATAAAACCCTTCCGCCCTGACCTCCTCCGGATGGCCCGACGCAACAGTCTCCTCCGTTATATGGGACGAGCGGGTCATCAAGACCATTTATAGCCACAAGCGGAATAGGCCTTGAAGGATTGCATTTTCCTTTGAGCGGTTCCGGTAAATTTGCAGCATCAGTCGCAATCGCGTCAAATAAATCAGCCGCTTCGCAACCAAGGCGATAGGTCATCATGCCGCCGTTTGAAACGCCCGTAGCGTAAATTTTCCCGCTGTCAATTGATAATTTGCTTTGGAGATGGCTTACAAGCTGCCGGATAAATTTAACATCATCATACCCTTGTTTTTCGGCTTCTGCTGTTCCCCTGCCGTCTGCCCAGCCATTGTCAATGCCATCAGGAAACACGGCGATAAAACCCTCTTGGTCAGCTTTGGTATCAAACTTGGTTTGCCCCATAATTTTTTCTCCGGTGCCTTCTCCACCGTGGAGAACCACAACCAATGGATATTCTCTGCCCGGTGAATACCCGGTAGGAATATGCAGAAGATAAGTGCGCGGCTTGCCGTCAATCATTATGGATTCTGGATAATTGCCGGCCACGTAACTGACTGCCTCGCCATCTTCAAATACCGCCTGATTATATAAGGTAAGCGCGCTTTTATATTCCTGCGTTGCCTGATTAAGGGCTGTCCCCGCCTGCCGGAATTGCTTATTTTGTAAAAGGCCTTTGCCCTCGCTGACTAGAGATTTGGCCCGCGACACCCTTTGTTCCAGCTGGGAAGCATCAACCGCCGCCAATGCCAGAGGTGCTTGGCCAAGACGAACTTGACTGGAAAGGCGTTTTTTAAGCTTTTCTACGGCAATTTCAAGTACGGCCCCCTTCTCATCAAGATCGGTTGTTATTTTCATCCCGCTAGAGTTAAGATAAGCGTCGATCTCGGCTTTAAGCTGGCTGCGAAAAGCATCCCTTGAAACTTTGGCTTCCTGGATAAAAGACTCAAGATCGGCGCGAGAAGATGCGGTTTCTAATTTTTGGCTAAGCTTCTCTGCTTCCTGCAGGCGGGCATCAAAAAGCATAAGGATTTTGGCTTTCCTGTCGCCGGAGAGTTGCTCGCGCGCCGCGATCCGTCCGCGAATCGTCGTCAAAACTTCTTGCTGAGCCGCGACAACGGTTTTAAAAAAAGATTTTGCGCCTGAAAAACTTGCTCCAGACGCTCTACGCTCTTCAATGGCGCCACGAAGGCGCTCCTGCAATTTTTGCTTCTGTCCTGCGACTTGAGCAAAAGAAACTTGGAAAACTACCACAAAAAGAAAAATGAGAACAACGCCCGCAGTGGAAAGTTTGCGATAGAATCTATTGTTTATCATAATATTCGTCTACTTCTTTAAAGGACGAATCCTGTTCTTCGAAGAAAGAGATATCGCCGGAAAAACCGTTAAGATTTTCTTCAACGCCTTTGAAAAGCGCGGCGTCCAGAGGCACTATCTCGCCTTTTTCCCGACGAACGAGAAAAACCCCTATGGCGGCTACGATAACCAAGCCAATGATAATGTAAACTGTTTGAAAGGTTTTAAGACCTTTTTGGGCTAGTTCTTCTTTGTGATTTTCCATATCTTTATCTTTAATTGTATCACATAGGAGAGCATTTATCAAAAGAAACGGCGCCATTCTATCTTTTCTCCCTTTCTTTTTCTTTCTGTCATCACCAACTCATCATAAATGCCGTCAATAAGATCATACTGTTTCGCTTCTTCCAAATTTACCCACGCAAACTGATCCGATTCTTCCGGCTGAAGCACAATTTCGCCGCCGGCGTAATCGGCCATGCAGGAAATTACAAGCGATGGACTGCCGCCGGCGTGAATCGTTGCCAAACTGGTGACATATTCAATATTTTCAACATCAATTCCGACTTCTTCTTTAACCTCGCGCCGCAATGTGCGCTCCAGAACATTGTACCAATAATGTTCCGTGTCTTTCGGCAGCTGAAGATAATCAGAAGTTTCAAGATGTCCGCCCGGAACGGTCCACTTTCCCGGAAAGCGCTTTTTGTTCATTGAGCGCCGAGTTATAAGGTATTTACCATCCTTAACGACGATTGCGGTTATGACTACCTCATGAAGGTATTGATTATTTTCGCTCATGTTTTTGATTATGATGAATGGTGGTTTTTACCTCTTCAACTATTCCATCTATACAGGGATAACCCTTCACTTCTTCCTCATTCACCCAGACATAATCCACGAATGCTCCCGACTGCGGCACGACTTCGCCTCCTTTATATTTAGCCGCGAATTTAACAAGAATCACCGGAATTTCATCCGGCCTTACAAAGGCGACGCTATTTAAATATTCAAGTTCTTTTTCTATCTCAATGTTCGCCTCCTCTTTCGCCTCTCTTACCAGCAAGTCCTCGACCGCCCCTTCGAAATCCAACACATCGCCGTTTATCCGCGTCGGCTTGGAAATGTCCAATTGTTCCCATTCAAGCTTGCCTCCTATCACTCCGTATCTACCCGGATGAACTTTTTCCCGATCGTCCCGCTTAAGAATAAGGCATCTCCCGTCGCTCTCCCGATATACCACCGCATTCGCCACGAAATAAAATAATTTATTTTCTTTTGCATTTCTTAAACTTATCTTTTTCGCCGGCATGCTACGATTGTAATTCTTATTATTTCTATTGTCACGGGATTTGATTGCAAAAGATGAGATACATCGGTGGCACCGGGGGCAATCCTGATTCCGTACGAAAACACGCTATCAATCCGCCCCAGCCGGCGGATTGCGCTCGCTCTCGGCCTCGCTCGTGAAGCGGGGTATGTTCTGAAGAATGTCTCGGAGGCGCGAAAAGCTCGGTCTTTTGCGAAGCAAAAGTTTTTGCGCCGAGAGTCAAGCGCTGCGTTTTGCCGCAGGAGCAAAACGACAGCCGGTTCTGAAGAACATATCCCGCTTCACACCATGCCCGCTCGGCCTGCGAGACGGTTTTCTTAACGGAATCAGGATTGCCCTTCTCGGACTTAAAAGTGGCACCGATGTACCATTCCAGTACATTGACTATTAAGAATGCCTTTATTAGATTTACCTCCAGGGAAAGTGTCTTGAAAATAAAAAGGGGTAAATGATAAGATGCAGATGTTGATTGAATTTTTTGGTTTTACCACTTTAGCGAACAGCATATGGAATGCCGTTGCTTATATGGCATTTATAGGCATAATAATCGCCGTTTTATGGGAACGATATCGTAATGTTTTGATGACGCTTGGCGCAGCGATTCTTGCGTCATATGCCGGTTTCTTCCTTTATAATCCATTATTTACGACGCTCCAGGCGCTGATTGTCGTCTCCGGACTCTTGCAATTAATGAAAGCGCCGAAGCGGACATCAATGGCTGTCCTCATGACCCTGACTGTCGTAGCGTATCTATTTTTAACATTGAGCGGCGCGGTAGCTGACGGCTGGGCGCTTATCGGCTCTCTTGGACTTCTCGGTATTGCCTTTGGCCTGGCAGTACTCCCCAACCGTTACGGATTCCTGCTCATGGCCGTAGGGGGAGTATTATTGATATTCTACGCTTTTGCAGTAAAAGCTTGGGTGTTTTTCTTTCTCAACATCTTCTTTGCCGTAGCCAACATTCGCACTTGGCGGCGTTTTCATTTATCCTAATTTTGCCAGCCATTGATTGAACAGCTGTTTGATTTCTTTTAAATGCGCCGGCTCCCGGAATGTGTGGGCGGCGCCTTTTATGATATGTAATTCCTTCGGACCGACTAATCCGTCATAAAGAATTTTCTGATGTGCGGGTGGAGTGCTGTCGTCTTTTTCCCCAACGATCATCAATATCGGCATGGTTAATTTGTTAATGTTGGGCAATAAGTCATACTTTAAACGATCGGCTATATGCGACCATTTCAACCTTTTCTTGATACCCGGCCTAGAACGGCTCTCCTCTTCTCTCCAGCCGGTCTGCTGCCACTTCAGGAATCCCTCCGGATCATAATGCTCATCCGCTTCTACGCTTAGTTTTCCCGAAACAACAGTGGAAATCGGCGCCAACGCTTTCACTTTTGCGGGATGATTTTCTGCAAATAACGCCGTACAGACGCCCCCCAAACTATGTCCGGCAAGCACGAATGGTTCTTGATACCATTCCTGCGTCCCGGCCCATTTAATTACATCCTCCAAATCTTCATAGTAATTAGTAGTTGTGGCATCCTCATAATTTCCGTCGCTCTCACCCAAAGTATTCGTGGTGTCAAATCGGACGACAGTATAACCGTTTTTTCTGAAGGCATCGGCTATTGCCTGAAGCTGGGGTTGTTCCTTGAATCCTCCCAGGCCGTGCATTACAAACGCCAAGCCCTTCGGATTTTTCATCCTTTCTACAACAACCGCTATCTTCTGCCCTTTTCGATTTCGTATAAATTCTTTATTCATATTAATCCTCCATTAACCATTGCACCCGGCCTACGGAGCCGTCAGTCAAACGCACTTTTATCCCGCGGGGATGGCTAGAGCGTGAAGTTAAAATATCCTTAACGATCCCCTGCTTGTATTTGTTCGTGCCGTAATTTTCTTTCTCAATAATCCAAACCGCGCTTCCGGGTTTAATCTCTGCTCTTGCCGGAGGTGTTGGATTGTCTTTTTTATTTATTCGCATTTTTAATAACTATCATGACCCTTCTAATAGGATAACAAGTTATCGGTATCCGAAAAAGCCGCTTGGTTAACAATGCGGCTATACAAAATTTGTTTTCACGTGACATTTAAAACTCGTGCGACCCTGAGATAAAGCGCGGCGCTCCAAACTTGATCAACGCTTCCATGGCCTTTTCCTGTAGTGGGATCGTAGAACTCATAGAATCCGTCCAACTTGGTCCATTTCTGAAATTGACGCTTCGCAATATCGACTCTATTCGCTTTCAAATCCGCAAGAATCATAAATCCGTGAATGAAGGGCCAGATTACTCCAAATTGATTCGTTCTTAACATTACCTCGGTCTCTTCTTTGGATTTTGGCGGCAACGTAACTTTATCCAGTTTGTATCCATGCGGAGTATCCATAACCTCCGCGCTTTCAATAACGGAAGCCCAATAATTTTGCGGTGCGACATCGAAAAGAATTGCCAAAGCATTTCCCAAGGTGTCAAAATCATCAACGCCAATATAATCGCGATAATATGAACCAGTCCAAAACCGTTCATTAATAATAGCTCGCAAAGTATCCGCCTTTTTTGTGTCGCCAAGTAATTTGTATGCCTGATACAGAAAACAATTGTTGGTCAGCAAAAACTTATCGTTGAGATCCGGGCGCGTATCTCTCCAATCGCCGCCGAAAATCAACCCGTCCTTCATAAGAGACAATTCAACATAGCCGAGCGCTGCCTTAATGTGCGGCGAATGCTCTGTGAGAAAATCGTTGTCGTGCGTCAAACGTGCATACCGCGCAACGCCGAGCGCATATAAAAACTCGGAATCCCGCGTCCACGGCGAAAGCTGGCCAATACCGTCTTTACTAAAGTATTGCCGCAACAAGAATGACATTCGCCTACTCTTGATGCTATGCCAAATCTTAAGCATCAGCCATCGCAATGGCTTATCCAAAAACATGATGGGTATGCGTCCGTCAATATATTGATGCTTAATTAATTCGTCCAAGTGAATTTTTACAATTTCTTGCTCGCCAGAATCTAAAAGAGCTTCCTCCGTTGCAATAACAAAGTCGCGCGTCCAGCATTGGTACTTATATCTTGCCGGACTCGCCCAAACACCCTTCGGTCCGATGCAGGCCCTAATAATTCGCTCTGCTTGTTTAAGTTTTTTATCTGCAGTTACGGTCATGAGCCCTCCTTTTTCAAGAATGAAGACCTGCAAAATTCTACCATACTTCATGCCCCATGGCACTTTTTATATTTTTTCCCCGAACCGCAAGGACACGGGTCGTTTCTACCGGTTCCTTTCGGCACAACATTCACGGATGTCGGTATATTCATTTGTGATGTTGGACGCGCAATGCCGGTTTCACTCTTCGTGCCGATAAAATGAAAAACGTTCAAAAATATCCACTCGTCGAACATCGCCAACAGTTCCTTGAAAAGACGATGTCCTTCCCCGCGGTATTCAACCAGCGGGTCGCGCTGGCCGTATGCCCGAATGCGAACGTATTCCCTCAGCGATTCCATGTCTTCAAGATGATTCATCCACAAAAGATCCAGGGTTGAGAGAAGCCGAACGCTGACAGAAAGCTCTTTGGCTTCAAGAAGTCGCGAAAGTTTTTCCCCAATGAGATTCTTCAAATACTCATTTAAGTCCTCTCTTGCGATCTCGGTCTCGCGCTGTTTCCATTCTTTAACATGCGAGTCAAACTGTGTCGCATCATCGAGAATACGCGCCTGCGAAAGCGTCTGTTTCAACGCGTCAAACGGCCATTCCTCGACTTGCGACAAGGTAAGTTGGTCTATCATGCGCGAACGGTGGCTGTCAAACGATTCTGCGATAAGAGTCCTTAAATCTTCCGGCGACATTGCTTCAAGAATGGCCTGACGCTTGCGGTAAATGCTGGTGCGCTGCTTATTCAAGACGTCGTCAAAATCAAGGAGGTGTTTTCTGGCATCAAAGTTCAATCCTTCGACTTTGGACTGCGCCTGCACAATCGCTCCGCTCACTATTTTTGACTGAATCGGCATATCCTCCGGAACGTTCAAACTTTCCATTAGATTTTTAAGTCGATCACCGCCGAAAATTCTCATCAAATCGTCTTCGAGCGAAAGAAAAAACCCGGAAGAACCCGGATCGCCCTGCCGGCCGGCGCGTCCGCGAAGCTGATTGTCAATTCGTCGCGCTTCATGGCGCTCGGTGCCTATGACATGCAGCCCGCCCGCCGCTTTCACTTTTTCCGCCTCAAGCAAATCCGGCGGATTGCCGCCCAGAATAATGTCCACTCCGCGGCCGGCCATGTTCGTCGCAATGGTTACTCCCCCCGATTTTCCCGCCTGCGCGATAATTGTTCCTTCCCGCTCATGGTTTTTCGCGTTCAAAACCTCATGCGGAATCCCCGCCCTTCTTAATGCGTCCGAAACAATTTCGTTCTTTTCTATGGAAACGGTACCGACAAGAACCGGCTGCCCTTTTTCGCGGCGTTCGGCGATTTCACGCACTAATGCCGCAATCTTCGCGTCAAAAGTTTTATAAATAACATCCGGCAAATCCTCTCTGACCATAGGCCGATTCGGAGGAATGCTCATCACTTCCAATCCGTATACTTTATGGAATTCCTCCGCGGAAGTTTGGGCCGTTCCCGTCATGCCCGCGAGTTTTTTATAAAGACGAAAATAATTTTGAATGGTTATCTGAGCGTAAGTTCTGGACTCCGCTTCAACCGTTACGCCCTCTTTCGCTTCAATGGCCTGATGCAGCCCGCCGGAATACCGCCGGCCGGGCAGCATTCTCCCGGTAAACTCGTCAACGATAATCACCTTGCCGTCCTTCACTACATATTCTTTGTCGTAATGATATAATGCCCTGGCACGCAAGCTTTCCTGAAGATAGTGAACCAACCTTATGCTCTCGGGGTCATAAATATTTTTTATGTTTAATAATTTTTCCACTTTATCTATGCCGCTGTCTGTAATATTCGTGACTTTAAGCTTTTCATCCACCGTATAATCTTCGTCCGGCTGCAGCGAAGACGCTACACGCGCGAATACGCGGTAATACTCGCTTGAGGCCGTATCCGGAGCGGAAATTATAAGCGGCGTTCTGGCCTCATCGATTAAAATACTGTCCACTTCGTCTATGATGGCGTAATTGTGGCCGCGCTGAACCCGCTGCTCCAAACCGTAAGCAAGGTTATCACGCAAATAGTCGAACCCGAATTCGTGATTCGTGCCGTAAGTAATGTCGGCAAGATACGCTTCGCGGCGGCTGACGGGACGCAGATAATCGTGCTGAATCAAAAAACTTCCGGTTGTGTCGCGTTCCTGGTCCGCAAGCTTGCTCTCCTCCACCCTCCACTCCGGATCGTAAATATACGCGGCATCATGCGCTATGCAGGCGGTTGATATGCCCAAAGCGTAATAAATCTGCCCCATCCACACCGCGTCACGCATGGCGAGATAATCGTTAACCGTAACAATATGTACCCCTTCGCCGGAAAGCGCGTTTAAATAAGCCGGCGCCGTAG
>CAZVKF010000027.1:0-9075 GCA_964627585.1 uncultured Candidatus Saccharibacteria bacterium
CCAACTTTTTATAATATTCATAATCAAATTCCTCTCCGCGGCTTACAAACTCGCCGCTCTTCCCTGATTCGTTATTCATAATTCCTAATTCCTGTTTGTCGTGATGGGATTTTTCGGTATGGATCGGATGCAACCCGACTGTCGCATATACGCCCTCCGAGTAACGCTGCGCCGTTTCAACCGCCTTTGCCGACGTGTCTTTCTGCGTCCCGACATTTATCATCCATATTCCGCTATCCAACGCGCGCTTAATAACCTCGTCTTGGTCTCCGGAAAAGGCGGCAAACTGAGTATGGGTGTGAACGTCAAATAAGCGCGGCAACGGCATAACTTCAAATGCGGGGGAAAAGATTCCCGCACTTTTTTATTTCCAAAACATCGCCTTTCCAAAGAAAACATGCGGTAATCTTTTCGGACGTTTCCGGCAAAAACGGATGCAACAGCGCCGCGGCGTTATCCAGAATTACGGCCGCGTTTAGAACCGCCGACCGGTCGTTGGTTTTCCACGGCTCGGTTTTATTGACATAAGCGTCCCCGAAAGAAACAAGCTCCCAAATTGCTGCAAGCGCTTCATGCAGTTGGAAGGCCTCGATTTTTTCCTCGGTCTTTTTGCGGGCAGATGCGATGCGCTGTGTAATTTCGGCATCAATTTCGCCGAAAGATTTACGGTCTATTGCTCCGAGCCGCTCGCCGAGCGTAAGCACGCGGCTGGCGAAATTACCCAGGCCGTTCGCCAAATCGCCGTTGTAGCGCGCTTCGAATTTGGCCTGGCTGAAGTCACCGTCTTCGCCGGAAGGAATCTCGCGTAATAAATAATAACGCAGCGCATCCGCTCCGTATTTCTCGGCCAAAACAAAAGGATCAACGACATTGCCTACGGTCTTGGACATTTTCGCGCCTTCAACCGTCACGAACCCATGAACCAATATTTTTTTCGGAAGCGGAAGTTCCGCCGACAAAAGCATCGCCGGCCAGATAAGGGCGTGAAATCTTAAAATGTCCTTGCCTATCATCTGCGCATCCGCCGGCCACCATTTTTTAAAACCGGCTTCATCAAGACCGTATCCCACGGCAGTGATGTAATTCGCCAGCGCATCGCACCAAACGTACATGGTATGATCCGGATCGTTCGGCACCGGAATACCCCACGATAAATCTTTTCGCGGTCTTGAAAAACTTACGTCCTCCAAACCGCCTCTAACGAAAGACAGCATCTCGTTTTTCCGCGTTTCGGGAATTATTCTTAATTCGTCATTCCTTATTCTTGATTCAATCTCTCCGGCGTATTTTGAAAGACGAAAAAACCAGTTCTCCTCCTCTATGACCTCCGGCTCTTTCTGATGATCGCCGCACTTGCCGTTTATAAGATCTTTTTCGGTCACAAAGGCCTCGTGTCCCACGCAATAAAGGCCGCGGTATTTTTTTTTATATAAATCCCCCGCCTCGTAAAACTTCAGCCATAATTGCCGTGCACCGGGCCAATGCCGCTTCCGATCCGATGTCCGGATAAAATCGTCCCAGGACAAATGGAAGGCGGATTTCAGTCCGCGAAACGTCTCCGACATGCCGTCGACGAAGCGCTGAAGATCCTCGCCGGCCGCCTCTGCGGCTCGCACAATCTTCACTCCGTGCTCGTCGGTTCCGCTTAAAAACAAAACTTCGTCGCCTTTCATGCGGCGGTATCGCGCCAGAGCATCGGCCTGTATTTTTTCCAAAGCGTGGCCTATATGCGGTTTGGCGTTTACGTAATCAATCGCGGTAGTGATGTAGAATTTTTCTTTCACGAACTTGGTTTCCGGCGGCGGCTGGCCAGATCATCGATAATTTCTTCGGTCAGAAAGGCGGCGGGTATTGCGAGGATAAAACCCGTAAATCCCGCGACCTGCGCTCCGATTAAAAGCGAAACGATTACAACCACCGGATGCAAACCCACGCTGCGGCGCATCACCACCGGAATAATGATGTGGCTCTCTATCTGCTGAATGACAAGAAACATAAGCAGCGTGTAGATGCCGAGAATCAAGGAGTCCGAGAGCGCGATCAACACCGCCACCGATCCCGCGAAAATAGGACCGACGATCGGAACAAGTTCGAAGAAAGCCGCGAGAATTGCGAGAACCAAACTGTATTTCACCCCCAGAATCCAGAGCCCGATAAACACCGCGCAGCCCATCATTAAGCTCAGAAAAAGCTGCACCTGAAACCAGCGGCCGGTGCGGCGGCGTACGCGCTCGTAAATATTCAGCACCGATTCTTCGTACTGCTCGGGAATAACGGAGCGCAAAAAACGCTCCACTCCGTCTCTTCCGATGGTAAGATAAAAAGAAAGAACGAATATCGAAATCACCAGCGCCGCTCCGCCGATCAGCGCGGTCGCCGCATCCAGAATAGAACCGCCCCCACTGAGCAAAAGATATCCGATGTTGTTTAAATTTTGATTGACCGACTGCAACATCTGCACGCGCTGCGACGAAGCGCCGAAAATTGAAGAGGCCAAACCGCCGATATTATCCAAAAGCTTGCTGCTCTCAAGAATGGCAAGAGGAACTACGGTATAAATCAAAACTGCGAACAGGCCGCCGAACATAATGAAAACAAGCAGCGTGCCAATGATACGGGGGATGCTCTTTTTTTCAAGCAATGAAACGAGCGGGTCCAATGCCGTTGAGATGACAATGGCCAGCAAAAAGGCAAGGAGGATATCTTTGGCCAAATACAAAACCACAGCCAATACCAGCATGAAAAATATACGCCATAGCGTTGTCCATGAAACAGTGACGGACATCCTTTCCATTGATTTTATTTTACAATAATCTACGACAACGTCAATAATTTTTCAAACGGCGCGGTTTCTTTAAACGGACCGATGAGCGCCAGATTGAGTTTGTCGTCTCTCATAATATGCCGCCCGACGTCGATGATTTCTTTGGCCGTCACTTTTTGGATTCTTGCCGCAAGCTCTTCCGGCTCAATCATCTCCTTCTTGATAATTTCCTGACCGCCGTAAAATCCGGC
The DNA here is from genome assembly GCA_964627585.1 of uncultured Candidatus Saccharibacteria bacterium. GTDB lineage: Bacteria > Patescibacteriota > Minisyncoccia > UBA6257 > GWB1-45-9 > CAZVKF01. The sequence continues at coordinate 3,016 of CAZVKF010000027.1, forward strand.
CAAATCATCCGAACCTTCAAGGCCCAAAAACAATCTGCCGGTAAAATGATCTTTGGCGCGCTGAAGATCTTCCGGGCTCACCTCCTCTTCCGCGAATCTCTTGAATTCCGAAAGTACGGCTCTGATGACCGTCTCAATTTTTCTGTGGTCCACGCCGGCTGACGCCGCAAGAAAACCGTGATCGCTCAAAAGGTCGGCCGAAGCCGAAACATAATACGCGGCGCCGAGTTCCTCGCGGACTTTCTGAAAAAGACGCGAGCTCATGCCGCTGCCGAGAATTCCGGATAGAAGTTCAAGCGCGAAACGCCGTTCGTCAAAAATATCGAAAGCGCGAACCCCGACTACGAGGTGTGTCTGATCCGATTCCTTGTATTTCACCAGCGCTGTCGGACGGGACTGCGACTCGGCGGTTTTAATCTTGCCGGACTTACGGGTATCGGGAATATCCTTAAATAGCCCTCTGGCCTTCTTGATAACTTCCGCTTCGTCAAATTTCCCCGCGACTATGACCGCCGTTGATTTGGCGAGGTAGTGTTCGCCGCGGTACTTCAAAAAATCATCGCGCTGCAGCCGTTCAATGATTTCCTTCCGTCCGGCGATGTCCCAGCCCGCCGGCTGGTCGCCGTAAAGAAGTCCGGTGAAAAGCTCATGCACCCTGCGCATCGGCGTATCCTCGTACATGTTTATCTCTTCAATCACGACACCGCGTTCTTTATTGATTTCGTCCGCATTGAAAACCGGATTTAAATATAAATCGGAAACGATGTCCAAAATTTTATCCAGGTCCTTATTCTGCGCTTTGGCGTAGTAGCCCGTCGATTCTTGTCCCGTGAACGCGTTGTATTCGGAGCCGATGGCGTCCAGCTCCTTCGCTATCAATCCCGGCTGCGGTCTGTTCTTCGTTCCTTTAAAACACATATGCTCCAAAAAATGCGATATGCCGTTGATTTCTTTGGTCTCATATTTGGAACCGGCTTCCACGAGAATCAAAACCGTAGTGGCCAAACTGCCCTCAACCGGAACCGTGATGACGCGAAGACCGTTATCTAAAATTGTTTTATTGAATGACTTCATAGTTTTTCCAGGAAATAAGATTTTAACTCGGCGGCGGCAACGCGTTCCTGCCGCATCGTATCGCGGTCGCGAACCGTGACCGTGCCGTCATCAAGCGTCTGAAAATCAACCGTTACGCACCAGGGAGTTCCGATTTCGTCCTGGCTGTAGTATCGCTTGCCTATATTCCCGCGGTCATCCCAGGCGGCCGAAAAATGTTTTCTTATATCGCAATAAATTTTCTGCGCTCTTTCAACCAACTGCGGCTTATTGGAAACAAGCGGAAAGACCGCAACTTTGTGAGGCGCGACTTTGGGAGGAAGCGAGAGGATAACCCTGTCGCCGTCTTCGCGGTAAGCAGACAAAAGCAGCGCAAAGATGGTGCGGCCCAATCCGAAAGTCGGCTCAATCACATGCGGAATGAATTTTTCGCCCGAGACCGGATCTGCGTATCGCAAATCAACTCCGGAATGCTTCATATGTCGCTTCAAATCGTAATCTCCGCGATATGCCAAGCCGTATAATTCTTTTTTGCCGAACGGATATTCAAACTCAAAGTCAACCGTGCGCTTGGAATAATGCGCCCGCTCCCCCGCCGGCACTTCCAGCTCGTGAACTTTTATCTTATCTATGCCGACTTTTTCTATCCACGACCACATCTCTTTGCGCCATTTTTCAAAATGCTTTTCCCATTCCGATTCTTCCACGAAATATTCAAACTCCATCAAATCAAATTCGCGAACTCTGAAAAGAAAATCTCTGGGCGCGATTTCATTTCGGAAAGCGCGTCCAATCTGGGCGATGCCGAAAGGCAAGGTCGGACGCATGGTATCTAACACATTTTTAAAATTGGCGAACATTCCCTGGGCAATTTCCGGACGGAGATAAGAATCTTCGGTTTTAAACATCAAGTTGAATTGTTTCGGTTCTGAAAGCGGGCCGCCGCATTCCGGACATTTCTTGCCGGAAAGTTCGTTTTCACGAAATCTCTTCTTGCATTTTTTGCACTCAACCAAGGGGTCTGCAAATCCTTCCAAATGCCCACTTGCTTCCCAAACCTTTTCCGGCATCAAAACGCTTGAGGCCAGACCGTACATCTCCCCGTGATTTCTGACAAAATGCTCCCACCATAAATCTTTAATATTGTACGCAAGTTCAGCGCCAAGCGGTCCCAAATCCCACGTACCGGCAAGTCCGCCGTAAATCTCGGAACCCGGGAAAACAAAACCACGCCTTTTGCATAACGACACTAATTTTTCCAACAGATTTTCATTAGTCATTTAGTTATTTATCATTGTTGTACCAGTCCCTGTCCCTGGCCGACGGTTACATCGTCCGGAAGATCGGTGGCAATCGCAAAATCGGTATTAGAAATCTCAAGCTGAGTGAATTCATCAAGCCCGCGAACCGATGTTTCTCCGATCAACGGCATGTACCTTCCGATATTATTGACGGAAGGGACGGCCTCGATCTGAAAAGTTGCCTTGATCGGCTCGCTGATTACGCCGCGGGTAGCGGATATTTTCGGAATCTTCCATACAATTTCCTGAGTGCGGTCATTATAGTCGGGTACGGTGCCAATATTCGATTTCACAACGCCCGTCCAGCGAACGCCGGCAAGGAGGAAAGCGTGGACTTCAACGCCGCTGACATCGGTGGCGTAGTTCTTCATTTCCCAATGAACGGTGTACTGCGTCGGCAGATCAACTTTAGGAGGCCATGGTCCTTTATTCAAGATCCCCGAAGCGGCATCCCGGAAAAACGCTCTGGCGTTAACATCGATCCGTCCGCCAATTTTAGTTTCGAGCGAGGCAATGCCGATTGTTCTTTCCGCGCCTACGAACGTCGGCACGGTCGGCGATTCAATCTGGGCATCGGCTTTAAGCAGGAAGTTTTTGTCGTTCAAGCGGCTGATGGGATAATCCGGCTTCAAGCCCACGGCCATACGAACGCTGCCCTGGCTGCGTGGCGGAAGAAGCTGAAAATCGGGAACGTTGGCCGCATTCCAGGTAACGGTGCGATTCAACGAAGTCACAAAACCGTTTGTATTTATGCTGGCAAGATCGAACATCTCGCCGCTAAGCTGCATCCTCAATACCACGTCGCGCAAACCGACGTCGGTATTATTCCGATATGAAACGTTGTAACTCAAAAGATCCCCCGGTTTGGCGATATAGTCCGCGTTGTCGTTTATGAGAATAGAAACCGCGAGCGGCGAAGAAGATATGGCGAGCTGGGTGGTCTGCTCCGCAATGTCGTAACTGTGCCCGAGAAACGACGCGGTTAAAATAATTTTCAAGTCAAAAAAAGAATTATCCGGACCTATGACATTGCCGTTTACGACGACATTTCCCTGCGAACCGGCTTTCAAATCGGCGAGCTGCCAAAAATCATTGCCGCTCGCCGGAGCCAGAGTCGCGGATTTAAAACTGAAGCTCGGGGGGTAAACCGCCCTTAAGGTTAGACCGCTCAAATCTATTCCCGAAATATTTTCGTATGAAAAAGTCATTTCAAAATTCTGTCCCGAAAATACCTTGTTTGAAGCGAGCAGCTGCAGTTTTATCGCGGGCGGACCCACGGAAATTTCTTTTTTAACGGATTTCTCGAACCTCGCGCTGAGCGTGCCTGACTTATAGCCGAGACGGATATCAAAAGTTTTAACGGTATTCTCGCCCTTAAGAATAATCAAATCGAAAGTTTGTTTGGTAATGCTGCCCATGCCTATACTGCCGGTGTCTCTGGTCTCAATCGACTTGTCCGGCGCCTGACCGAGCAGCGCCGTTCCGGACGGCAGATATAGAGAAAGTTCCGAGGCGTTCAACACGCTGGCCGAATCGTTCTGAATTTCCACCGTAAGCGTGAAGGGCTTACCGATAAGTATCTGGTCCGGAACGTCAATGGTCAGGCCGATGCCGCGGGCGTTGAAGCTTTGGTAAAGATAATAGCCGCCGACGGCAGTAATAACCGCGAGCACCGCCGCCGCGGACCATAAAACCGAAACACTCCAACGGCTGCCTTTTTCCAGCGCTTCCCCTACCGCCTCTTCAACCTGTTCCGGACGCACCATAAACCGGGGCTTTCCTTTTTCCCATTCCTCGGCGACGCGCGGCTTCTCTTTCGCCGGCTGCTGTTTTACGCGCCGTTTCTCGACAATATCGGTTTCCTTCTTATAAAGTTCCTTCTCAAGTTCCTCAAGCGCCATTTATATCAATTGTACTTCATTATCCCTCAGTTTAAAATCCTGAACGCAACGGGCGCATAAAAATTGCGCGTCCTGATAAGCGAAATGCGTGAACGGCTGGCGCCGACAGGCCTGACATTTATCCGACGGCGATTCGAATCCCAACGCCTTCAGTATCATTTTACGATTGTCCAGATATTCATCTTTTCCCGACAGGAAAATCGTTTTAAGAAAATGCCACACTACCGGATCGGGCTGATATTCGGCCGCGATCTCCTTCACCAAAAGCGCGGCGCTCAAAGCCGCCGCCTGCCTGGCGGCCCGCACCTTTCCAAGCGACAGTCCGTCAACCAGCCGCAAACCGTTTTTTTCAACAATCCTCACGGCCGCGAAATTCAACGGCTGAAGATGGCCGGCCAATTTGGAAGTTACTTTTCGGATACTCGCCGCTCTCGCTCGGATTTTCCCGAGCTTCTGGGTATAAAGATAAATCCATGCATCGCCTTCGCCGATATCCTCCTGGTCCAAAACCAGTGCCTCGGTAAAATACTCCGTCATTGCTTAAAAATTATACCAACTTATCATAAGGATATGAAGGTTTTTATAGTAGGTGGCGGAGCCACCGGCTGGGTTATAGCCCATTTTTTGAGCCAGGCCAAGGAAATTGAGGCCATTTCCTGCGGCGATATAAACGTTAAAAAGGCCAAACGTTTCCTGCCTGCCAACCCGAAAATAACGCTCCAGACCCTGGATGCCGCCCAGAAAGACAAGGTCGCCAACGCGATAAAAGGATACGATCTGCTCATAAACGCCTCCCTGCCGAAACTCAACAAAATTCTTCTCGAGGCCTGCCTTGAGGCGGGCGTAAATTACCAGGACCTTGCCTCGGAATGGAACGAAACCAAAATAGAACAGCTGGATTACGACGGCAAATTCAAGGAAAAAAATCTCACCGGTCTAATCAACGCCTCGGCTTCGCCGGGCGTCACCAACCTCGCGGCTAAAATTCTCGCCGCCAAGCTCGACCGCGTCGACGCCGTAAGGGTGCGGCTGCTGGAAAACGTGAGTTCCGACATCCCGTTCACGGCTTGGTCGAAAGAAACGACTTTCGACGAAGCGACTTACCAGCCATACGTGTGGGACCGCGGCAAATTCGTAAAAAAGGACAACTTCGCCGATGAGGAGCTTTTCAATTTCCCCGAACCTTTCACCAATCGCAAATGCTATCTCATAGCCCAAGAGGAAGTCGGCACCCTGCCCCTCTACATCAAAACCAGGTACACCGACCTAAAAGCCGCGGGCAGCGAAATTGAATTCGTCCATACTCTTTACAAACTCGGCCTTCTGAAAAAACATCTGGTGCGCATAGGCAACGCGCTGGTATCGCCTTACGAATTTATGGTCAAGGCATGGCCGGACGTTCCGACACCTGAGGAGATGAAAAAAATTGCCGCTTCTGGAAAACTGCGCGATGCCCACTTCTGGGCCACGGTCTTGGTTTCGGGATCCGTGAACGTTGAAAAACGCGAAGCTGAAAAACCAGAACGCAAGAAAAAAGAATTTCGCGCCGACATCCTTTTTCCGGCCCAATCCGAAGTGAGCAAGCTTCTTCCGGGAGCGAACTACATTTCATACGCAGCCGGACTCACGGCGGCGGCATTCGCGCGGGACATACCGGCCATGGCGCAAAAAGGCATTTATCCGCCCGAGGCCATTGACACGGAAGAATGTTCCGCGCTCGCGGAGAAATTCAAAAAAGCGGGAGTTAAGATAGAAGTAGCCGAAGTTGAAAAATAAAATAGAAATCCCGCCGGAAAGGCGGGATT
>CAZVKF010000028.1:0-8959 GCA_964627585.1 uncultured Candidatus Saccharibacteria bacterium
ACTTGCGGCAAGGACGGCCAGTCGGTTCCTGTGGGCGTTGGTCTGCCGACGATTAAAATCAGCGAAATGACTGTGGGAGGGACCAGGATATGATTAGCGCCGACGTCATTCTTTGGCTTTTGGAGCGTGCGAAAAAAATAGCGGATCAGGCGGAAGTTACTGCGGTTGATAAAGAAAAGCGCGGCGTTTCTGTCCGTATGGGCGACATTAAAGATATGTCTTCCAGCCGAAGCGTAAAACTTTCGTTGCGTATTTTACGCGGAAACCGCGAAGCATCTATGGATACTTCGGATGTGTCGCGCGAGTCGTTGGAGCTCCTGTTGGATAAGACGGCTGAAATGCTTGAATACAGCGAGGAGGACGAGGCGAACGGTTTGGCTGATGCCGCGGAGTGCGTGGGTGAAGTCAGGGAATTGGAGTTATACGATCCTCTGATAGCGGCGCTTTCTTTCAATGACCATATGAAAGTTGCCAAAAAGATGGAGAAGGCCGCTTTCGGGTACGATCCCCGCATTAAAAATACCCGTGACAGCGCGAGCGCTTCATCGCTTTACACCGTATTCTACGCCTCAACGCACGGTATCTTGAGAAGTTATCGGATTACCGCCGTTTCGCGGGCCATTGAAACGGTTGCGGAGTCGGAACAGGGCATGCAGGTTGCGTCATGGTATTGTTACGGCAACAACATCGCCCAAGCGATTCCCCCGGAAGAAATCGGACGTACCGCAGCCCATCGCGCGATACGCCAGCTTGGCGGGATAAAAGCGCCCACGCAGGAAGTACCCGTAGTTTTTGACTCCGAAACGGCTTCGATTTTTCTTCGCATTCTCGTGGATGCCGTCCGCGGCGGAAACATTTACCGCAACAGATCGTTTTTGACCGGAAGATTGGGCGAGGAGATAGCGTCGCGGCTTCTGACCGTTCGCGACAAACCTCTTGTGGCGCGTATGCCCGGCTCCCGGCCCTTTGACGCCGAAGGAGTTTTGAGTCGTAACATTGATGTGATATCCGAAGGAAGATTAACTTCATATCTACTGGATTCTTACTCCGCAAGGCGCCTGGGTTTAAAGACCACCGGCCATGCCGGCGGATATTCAAACCTTTATATTGAATACGGGAACAGTTCGCTCCAAGAAATCATCGCGTCCGTCCATGGCGGTCTGTACGTTACCGATCTCCTCGGTTTCGGCGTGAATCTTCTAACCGGAGAATTTTCTAAAGGCGCGCGAGGCATCTGGATTGAAAAGGGCGAGTTGGCTTATCCGGTGGAAGAAATCACGATTGCCGGGGATCTGAGGGATATGTTGAGGAATATTGAGATGGTGGGGGACGATCTCGAATTCCGTTCTTCTATCGCGTCTCCTACGATAAAAATCTCCCGAATGACCGTAGCGGGAAAATAACGAATATAACCAAGGCCACGTTTGTGGCCTTTTTAGTTGACGAATAAGGCGCGCGTTTCTATTATTTGAATAGCCCGTTCATTGAAAATAAGGAGCAATGGGTTGACTAGCGAATTTGCGCACATCCCCGAATCGGTACCTCTTGCGGCGTTGGTGGAAAAAGGCACTTTGCAATCCGGCGCCGTTAAAAGCATGATGGTTTTTCCTTTCAGCGAGATGACTCTCACTTTCAATCTTTCGCCGGACGATATGCGTCGGCTGGTTGCAATCGGCTATCTCATCCTCGCCCCGCTGAATTCCAATGGAAAGTTGTTCTCCGTTGGCGTGCTCGGCGGCATAGAGCACCGTTATAAGGACGGCGTTTCCAAAGATTTAATTTTCCGCGGTAAGTGCCGCGTAAACTATGCGGTGAACAAAGAGCAGGGCGATCCCGCTTTCAACTATGCGCGTTGGGTACCGATGGCCGATGTACCGGTGGAAGACGCGGTTGCAAGAACTGCGCCGTTCCGTAACAAGATCCCCATGCTTAAAAATCTTTTCAGCGTATTCCTTGACGAATACCTCGGAGATTTCGACATTGGCGCAAAAAAGAATTTTTTTACTCTGCCCTACGTTGCGGATGCGATTAACGCCGTAAAGGAACTTATACCCGAAGATGCGCAGTCGCTCGGCCGAACATTGGACGGCATTATGAATGTGGTGTACGCGCTTTCCGGTTCGCTCAATGAATGCCTCGTTCTTCTCAGAGAGAGAAGCGTGGCAAAGCGATTGGATTGGACCATCGAGCTTCTGGCGCTGCTCAACGGCATGAATCGCGTTAAACGCAGCGAGAAGGAGAAAAATATGCCGGGCAACCCCCACGAAGAACGTTACCGCAAGATTCGGGACAAGCTTCCCGAAGATACCCGTAAAGAAATCGAACGCGAACTGAGAAATATTTCGCGTTTGGAACCCGGCGGCGCAGAATGGCAAAAAATTGACGCTTGGCTGCAGCTTGTTTTTGATCTGCCGTGGGGGATTTACGACGAAGCCGAGTTTCAGCCGCAGGAAGTTCGTGCGGTTCTTGACGAAGATCATTGGGGACTGGAAAAGGTTAAGGAAAGGACATTGCGCTACATCGCCTCACATCAGCGCAATCCGCGCAAGAAATCTCCCAAACTCGCATTCATCGGGCCGCCGGGCGTCGGAAAAACGTCTCTCGGCAAATCGATCGCGCGGGCCTTGGGAAGAAAATTCGTCCGAATTTCGGTCGGCGGCGTTCGTGACGAGGCTGAAATCCGCGGACATCGCAGAACATATATCGGAGCTTTGCCCGGCAGGATTGTTGACGGCCTGAGGAAGGCCGGCTCCATGAATCCGGTGTTTATGATCGATGAAGTTGACAAGCTGGAGCACGGTATTGGCATAAGCGGCGATCCGGAAGCGGCGATGCTCGAAGTGCTCGATCCGGAGCAAAATCACGCGTTTGAAGATCGTTATCTCAGTTTTTCGCTGGACTTATCGCAGGTGATTTTCATCTGCACCGGCAACCTTGAGAGCAGGATACTGCCTGCCTTGAGGGATCGTCTGGAAATAATTCGTCTTCCGGGATATACGGCTCGCGAGAAACTTAACATCCTCAGGTCGCACATTCTGCCGCGACGTCTGGAGGAGAATAAGATGAAGGAAGAAGATTTGAGCGTTGATGCGCTGCCTTCCGTCACGATCACCGACGATGCCTTGCTTCGCATCGTAGATTCCCAAAAGGAAGCGGGCGTTCGCGGATGTGAAAAGGCGTTGGATCAGCTTTTGGAAAGCATACTTTTAAGCATTTCTCCGAGCGCGGATAAAGGAAGACGCGAATCGTTGCGCATCAGCGTCGAAAATATAAAAGAATTTCTGCCGGAGATTAGAGAGAAGCCGGATGATAGCGATATTTTGAACCTTATGGCCGGTTCGGCGGTAGGACTTGCCGTTACGGAGTTGGGAGGGCAAGTAATGGTGGTGGAGGCATCCAGGCGCAGACATACGCAGTGGGAAATCCACATCACCGGCCATCTTGATAAAATTGCGCCAGAAGCGCAGTCCATAGAGCATTCCGCGAAAGTCGCACTGGATCGTCTTATTCACGAGGGCGGCATTCTGGAGCATGGCGCAGAAAATTCTTATTGGATCGGCATCTACCTCGGAGACGGAGCAGTTCCCCAGTCCGGACCTTCTGCGGGTACTGCTTTTTACGTCGCTCTTTACTCGCTCCTGACCAATCAGCCGGTTAAAAACGGTCTCGCTATGACCGGAGAAATTACGAAACGAAGAATGAAAGTGAAACAGGTCGGAGGAATCCGCGACAAGATTTTGGCGGCGATTAATGTCGGATTGACCGAGGTTATGATACCGGCCGATAATGCGTCTGACCTTGTCGATATTAATGAGGCCGATCGTCAAGGGATTACCGTCCATTTGATACATACGCCCGAAGAAGCCCTCGCCATTGCGTTTCCGGAAGACCAGAGAATCACGGATTATATTGCTAATCAAACTAACATCAACCGCAATCGCTAAAGATTGCGGTTTTTTCAATTCTGATTTAAGATGAATTCGGTTTTTTAATAGCTTGTATTCGGAAAAGAAGATGAGCGAAACGCGTTTAGGCCTTAGGGATGTGATTGCCGGCACTACTCAAATCTGCACTCTTGACCCGTTAAGCTACCGCGGTTATCCCATTGAGGATCTTGCCGAGCATGCGATTTTTGAGGAAGTGGCATATCTTTTGCTTTACGGCGAATTGCCTTCGCAAAATCAATTATGGGATTTTGTAGAGGAACTGCTTTTTTCGGCGGGCACTTTGGATATGCGCAGTTTTATAAACTTCAATTCTGACGGCATTCATCCCATGAAACGTCTTGCGAAAATGCTGTTGGTTGACGGCGAAGCGTGGAGAGAGGGCGGAGTTTTAGAAGATGACAGGGCGCTTGCCCGACATATCGTTGCGCGCACCGCGATTTTCGCCGCGCTGATCGGCGGCGGAAGGTGGAAGGAGGGCGTTTGTTTCGGCAGCCCGGTGTATAACTTTCTAAGCGCATTCCGGCCCGGCGGCGTATTAGACGATTTCGACATTCGTGTTTTGAATACAACTTTTATACTTTATGCCGAGCATGAGGCGAATGCCAGTACGAATGTTGTCCGCAACGTCGCAAGCACGCACTCCGATATTTATTCCGCCATCGTCGCCGGCGTTACGGCTTTGCGCGGTCCTCGCCACGGCGGCGCTAATGAAGACGCAATGAGAGTGATGTTGGAAATCGGCGCGCCGGAAAATGTACGCGCCCACTGCGATAGATTTTTTGAAACCCCGGGCGCACGCCTTCCCGGGTTCGGGCACGCAATTTATACTCCTCAAAATCCCGATCCGCGCGTGGCGATTTTAAGACCGCTTGTTCGTGAACTTTCCGGACGAAAAGGCGAAATGCGCTGGTATGAAATCGCGCTCGCGCTTGAAGAGTACGTCGCCGAGCGGATGCGCGGAAAAGCAAGAGGCGTTACCCCGAACGTAGATCTTTGGACGGCACCGGCATATCATCTCATGAGCATCCCTATCCCGTGTTATACGCCGCTTTTTGCGGCAGCGCGGGTAGCCGGCTGGTGCGCGCATTATCTCGAAGTTCGCCACGTTTTGAATGAACCGATCCACAGACCGCGGTTGGAATACGTCGGTCCCGAAACAAGGCATTATATTTCGATTGAAGAGCGAGGGTAACCCCTCGCTTTTTTGTTGACACTATAAGCTAAAAGCTATAAACTAAAAGCTAACAACATGAGCTATCTTATCCCCACTGTTATAGAAAAATCGCAGTTCGGAGAGCGCGCCTACGACATTTATTCGCGCCTGCTTAAAGAGCGCATCATTTTTTTAGGCGGACCGATTAGCGATCCGGTTGCCAACACCGTCATAGCGCAGCTTCTTTTCCTTGACCACGAAGACCCCAAAAAGGATATCAAGCTTTACCTGAACACCCCGGGCGGTTCGGTCAGCGCCGGCCTCGCCGTTTACGATGCGATGCAGTATGTCAAAGCCGATGTTTCCACGGTTTGCGTCGGTATGGCGGCATCCATGGGCGCTGTTCTGCTCTCCGCGGGCGCGAAGGGCAAGCGCATTGCGCTGCCGAATTCGGAAATACTGCTCCACCAGGTTATGGGCGGCGCGGAAGGTCAGGCGGTGGAAGTGGAGATTACGGCGCGGCATATAATTAAGATTAAGGACAAATTGAATCAGATTCTTGCGAAACATACCGGCCAGCCGCTTCCGAAAATAGAAAAAGACACTGATCGCGATTTTTATCTCACCTCGCAGGAAGCAAAGGAATACGGTCTCGTTGATGAAATTATAAGGACCAAAAAATGAATTTTTAGGACGGCCTGCCCGGCCAGAGTTGCGATTTCCCTCCGGCTGCGGTATAATGACCGCAGCTTTTTGACGCAATAGTATCTTCAGGGGTAGTTGTGAATGATGGATTAAAAGCCGCCATCCCATCGCTTGTCAGCGGCATGCGGCTGGTATTCGCGGGCCTTATCTACTATCTTATCGGCTATTATTTCATCGCAGCGGCGCTCATCATTTTTCTGGCGGCACTTTTCACCGATTGGCTGGATGGGATTTTGGCTCGGGAGTTTGACGTGCAATCCGACTTCGGAGCGTTTTGGGATCCGTTCTGCGATAAGGTATTGATTATCGCATCGTTGCTTGCGGTGCGTTTCAATCTCGCGCAGTTGTGGGAGTTTTACGGTTATCGCTACCGGCATTTCGTCGCAGCCATCATCATTATTGAGGTATTGCTGCTGCTTGTGCGGCCGGTTCTCAGAATGTTCGACAAAGACATTAAAGCCGGAAGATTCGGGAAGAATAAATTAGTGGTACAGGCATCTCTGGTCGCGACGCTTATGGTTGCCGGCATTTTGGATACCGCCTTTCTTGACCCCCTTATTATCGCTTTGGCAGTCGTTTCGGTAGCGCTCTGCCTGCTGAGTTTGACCGAAAAGGTGGTGCGTATATTGTAGTGTAGTATATGAAGTCCCGTTCGCGGGGCTTTTTCTTTTCTTGTCACTTGAAGCTAAAAGCTATAAACTAAAAACTAATAAGATGACAGACGTCAACATTTTGTTGTCGCGAGCCGTTGATGAGGCGCTTGATAAAGAACATCTTGCGGCGGCATTGCGATCGGGAAAGAAATTACGCGTGAAGTTGGGTATAGATCCCACAGCGCCGGATTTGCATTTGGGAAACGCGGTCGTATTAAGAAAACTTAGACAGTTCCAGGAATTGGGACATAAGGTAGTCCTTATTATCGGCGATTTTACCGCGATGATAGGTGATCCTTCCGGCCGTTCGGAAGGGAGAAAATCACTCGGCGCGGAGGAAGTGAAAAAGAACATGAAAAAATATCTTGAGCAGGCCGGAAAGATTATTGATATTAAAAAAACCGAAGTTCACTATAACAGCAAATGGCTCAAGAAACCCAATCTTATTCCGGAGATAGCGTCGAAAGTCAGCGTGCAGCAGGTTTTGGAGCGTGAGGATTTTCAGAAGCGGATACGGGAGGGCGCCGCGATTACCGTGCTTGAAGAAATATACCCCTTGCTTCAGGGCTATGATTCCGTTGCCGTAAAAGCCGATGTGGAAGTAGGCGGCACTGACCAGAAATTCAATTTGCTGATGGGCCGGCGCATGCAGCGCGCTTACGGCATGGCGGAACAGGACATTATGACGCTGGTACTGCTCGAGGGAACTGACGGCGTGCGCAAAATGAGCAAAAGTTTTGGGAACTATGTTGCTCTCACCGAAAAGCCGAACGAAATGTTCGGGAAGATAATGTCCGTTCCCGACGCCCTGCTCGGTAAGTATTATTCCTGTTTGACCGACTCCGATATTCCCAAAGATATTTCTCCGCGCGACGCGAAATTGCAGCTTGCGAAAAAAATAGTGGCTGTTTTGCACGGTGCGGCTAAAGCCGAGAAAGCCGAAAAGGAGTTCGTAAGCGTTTTTTCCAGAAAAGAATTGCCAAGCGATATGCCGGAAAAGAAACTAAACCGGAACCACTTGCCGCTCATAGATTTGCTTTTGGAGGCCGATATTGTTTCAAGCAGAAGCGAGGCGCGAAGATTAATTCTTCAAGGCGGCATTAAAATCAATCAGAAGACAAAGAATGACCCGGCAGAACTTGTTAGGATTGAAAATGGCGATGTGTTGAAGGCGGGAAAGCGGAAATTCCTAAGGTTGACAATCGGCTAATATTTGTTGTATAATATAAAAGTCGAAATTAAGATTAAGAAAGGAGCAATTACATTATGAATGAGGGAAATACCGAAAAATATCGCTTTGGCCAGTTTTCTCTGACTCCCGAGGAAGAAGCTAAAATCAGGAAAGACGCCAAAGATAAGGGCTCTGATCCCGATGCGGAAGTGGAAAAAGCCAGGCAGCAGTTGGCTCAGGCTACCGGACGTCTGCACGAGGCCGCAGGAGAGGAGGCGAGGCGGGAAGTCGAAAAAGGTCTGGAAAAAGATCTCGGCTAAAACGAACAAACTTCGTTGTGTCTAAAGAACATATCCGTTATAGTGGGTATGTTCTTTTATTTTCGGAATTGATTTTATGATATTATTTAATCCGGTTGAGTTATGGTAAAATTCATGATCAATTTTTTGAAAGATTCGTGGAAAATAAAGCACGAAGTTTTTTTAATACTCTTGGTTTTATTGGGTCTCGGCATAAGTGTTTTTATTCCGGAAGCGGTTCCGTTTTTGGCTATTGTCGCCGCTATGGCTTCAATCCCGACAATTTGGGGTGCCCTTGTCGCAACTTTTGAACGGAGAATCAGCATTGATACTTTCAATACGTTCGCGATAGTCGTTTCATTCGCGTCTCGCGAAATAAATTCCGCGGCATTTATCGTTTTGATGCTTGCTTTCGCCCGTATTCTTGATGCGCATACGGAATCAAGCGCCAAGCGTGCCATTGAGGAGCTTATGAAATTGGCACCGCAGCGCGCATTGCGTGAGGATAAAGACGGAATTCATGAGATTCCGGCGGAGAATATCGCCGTTGGCGACACCATTTTGATTAAAGAAGGATCCCGCGCGCCAGTTGATGGCGTGGTTATTTTCGGAAGCGCTTTTTTTAACGAGGCCTCTTTGACGGGCGAATCGGTTCCCCTGGAGAAAATTGCCGGCGACTCCGTTTTGAGTTCTACGCTCAGCGAATCCGGCATAGTTAAAATACGGGCGACGGCGGTAGGGAAAGATTCCACCATTGAGCGTATGACGGCGCTGGTTAAGGAGGCTTCAAAAAATAAATCTCGCACGGAAAAACTTGCGGACAGGTTCGCGGGCCTATTCCTTCCGGCGGTGCTTTTTCTCGGCGCCGCCACTTATTTCATCACGAAGGATATTGGAATGACTGCGGCTCTTTTCCTTGTGGCATGCGCTGACGACATAGCGGTTGCGATTCCGCTCGCGATTACGGCATCGTTGGGGCGCGCGGCCGCGCGCGGCGTCGTAATCAAGGGAGGGGAGTGGCTTGAAGTTCT
>CAZVKF010000029.1:0-8749 GCA_964627585.1 uncultured Candidatus Saccharibacteria bacterium
GCCTATAAGGTTACTATCCAATAATGCAAAGAATTGAAACGAAGCTTAAACAAGCCAATCTGTGGGACCGAACCGTTGAAAACGAATTGCGTTCATTATGGAAATACGGCATCGAACGGATTGCCGATGCGCAGATCAAAGAGGGAGTAATCGATTTCCTGGAAAATGAGGCGCCGCTCGGTTTTTTCGTAAATTCCGCATCCTCAACCGGCACGCATCATCCGGTGTGGCAGACAAAAAAATCCGGCATTTTGCGGAACACCGTCGAGTGCTGTCTTGCGGTTGACCGACAACTTCGCATTTATAAAGAATTCTGCGACGAGAACGACAACGTCCTGCCCCAGCCGCGCGACATCGTTATTGCGGCGACTATTCTTTCGGATACGTTCAAATACGGAGAAAAAATATTGGGCGTCAACAGCGCCCTCGAAAGCAAAATGCTCCAGGACCACGGGAAAATATCGGCTGATGTCTGGAAAAATAAGATCGCGCCCCGCCATCCCGCCATTCCGGCAAAAATAGCGGCGCAGATTTACGAAGCGGTATACTGGCATCTCGGGAGATGGACTCCCGGATGGACGCCGGATACGAAACTCGGCCTTCTCGCGGAAATCACGCACCGCATAGACATTACATTCGCCGACAAGGCGCTTGAACTCATTTACGAGCCGAAAAAAATTATAGAATAGAAACGGCGCTTGCGCGCCCTTTACTCAAATCCAAAAAGCGACAAGCCCGTACTTTCTGATGCGCTCGCGATAACCGCCGAAACCGTAATATATTTTCCTGACCGCAGCCAAAGATGCCGGATTTAGGTAGGGCATCACCTTATTCATATCCAGTTTTCGGAAAAGAGATTCCACACTTTTATAATATTTCACTTTTTTAACGCGCTTTCTCAAAACCGAATCGCCGCACCGAAAGATTATCGCATCTCCCTTTTTAATATTCCTGAAATTTTTCCCAGTTCTCGTGGGGCCCAGCGCCCGCGTTTCTATGCTCTTTTTACCGGATTTTATTGCCGCAAGTACGGGACGATCCTTGTAGCGGATTCGCAAGACCCATGTTCTCATAGCAACCTGCTTATGAAGTAAACAACCAGCCCCATACCGCTCATAACCGCCGAGATTATCCAGAACCGCATAGTAATCTGCGATTCCGGCCACCCCAACGCTTCAAAGTGATGGTGAATCGGCGTGGAACGAAATACCTTTTTGCCGGACAGTTTCCGGGCCGAAATCTGCACCATCACCGAAATCGTTTCAAGCACCATAATACTCGCGAAGAACGGCAAAAAAAGAGCGGTGTTGGTAAGCATGGAAATCACGCCTATGGTGATGCCGAGAGACATTGAACCGGTGTCGCCCATAAAAAATCGCGCCGGATAAATATTGAACCAAAGAAAGGCCAACAAACTTCCCATAGTGACGCCCCCGAATGCCGCCAGATCGTAACGCCCGATAACGAATGCCACAGCCGTAAGCGCACCGAAGGCAAATAGCGACACTCCGCCGAGCAAGCCGTCCAGGCCATCCGTTTCATTCGCGGAAAATGCGCTGGCGACGATGATAAAAATAAAAAAGACAATATACCACCAGCCGATATCGAAAAATCCGAAGAACGGTACGAATAGAACCGTGAACCCCAAACTAAAAAACCACCACGCGCCAAGCAGCGCGAGTAAAATATAAAGTATGAACTTGTGCCGCACCTGCAATCCTCCGCCCTTCGGACCTATTCTCAACACGCCCAAAACATCGTCGAACAATCCAAGCATTGCCGCGATCAGCATCGCCGCAATCGGCAAATATGTCTGCGCGCGATCGACAAAATTGAGATATGAAAACACTCCGTCAAAAAAAATATCGAGTATCCAGAATAGGAACGCCAATCCGAGCGTAACTCCCCAAATGATAATTCCGCCCATAGTGGGCGTGCCTGCCTTTTTTTGGTGAAGGCGAGAATATACCGGCGCGGCTTCGGAAGTCCTGATTTGTTTGTTAAAGTTGCGCCTCTTCAAAAAATTCAGCACGACCGGCGTAACGCCCAATGCCACGACGAAACTCAACATGGACAAAGCTAGAATGCGGACGGTTTCGTTTATCATGCGTTTAGAATATATAGGCCTCTTTCAGCCAATTTAACAGCGACTCCGCCTCGATAAACCGTTCTTCCTGGTTCGCGGCGCCAAGGATGATGATTAAAATGCGATGATTCCGGTAAGAGAGGACGGCGATAACGTTCGAAATCCCTTCCTCGCCGTAACCTGTCTTTCCGCCCAAAAAATCTGTCCGGCCGGCAAACTTCAAGGTGCTTGATAACTGGCGCGATAAACCGTTTTTAATATTAACGATGGAGATAGCTGGATTGCGGGTTATTTCAAAAAAATCCGGATCGTTCTGGACGACATAGGCGATCAATTTGCGCAGGTCTTCGGCGCTTGACTGATTAAACGGCGATAAGCCGGTCGGATCCGAAAATTTCGTCTGCATCATCCCAATAGCTTGCGCCTTCTCATTCATCCTTTCAACGAAACGATCCGTGTCGTAGAACTCGGCCAGTGCCGCTGCCGCGTCATTGCTTGAAGCAACCAGCATAGCGCGGAGCAGATCGGATGCCGAATATTGTTCTCCAGCCGCGAATCCTCCGGCAACGCCCGCGGTTGCAATCGCCGCCTCGTTCATCGGCACTATTTTCTGCAACCCGATGTACTCCTTCGCGATTATCGCCGTCATCAGCTTCGTCAAAGAGGCGATGGGCCAGTTGCGTCTGGCGTTTTTTTCGAAGAAAACGGTACGATCATCCAAATCGCCCATCCATGATACAAAAGCATTACTGACGGGGTCGGAAGTGCCTGCCACTCGCTGCGGATAAATTGCGGCCGCATTCGATTGCAGAAAATACGGCGGCGGGATCTGCGGCGGAACTTCGTCCTGAACATATCGCGGCTGGACGGCGATGACATCCGAAACATCCGCTGCGACGCTTGTGGATTTGATTTTATCCGACAGATACTGTTCGGGAACTTGCCACTCGACCTTCGCCGAGATCGCCAAGATCAACAAGACGGCAGAGAATAAAAAACTTGTTGCGTTAGTTCGCGACATGGGGGTTTTCTTGGCTTTCGGGCCGGGGAGTTAAAAACTGCTCTATCAGAGTCCGGTATCTTTCATATTCAGGCAACTCTTCCATGCGCGCCAGACCCAGTTTTTTAAACAAGTCGAAACTTATGCTGTATAAATAGACATTCTGTCGCTGCTCGGCGGCGCTTCGCTCGATTAAACCCCGCATCAGCAAACTTCTTAATATGAAGCTTGAGTTCACCCCTCGAATATACTCGATCTGAGCCCGGGAAAGCGGACCGGCATACGCAATCAAAGACAGCGTTTCCGTCGCCGCGGACGTTAGGTTCTCCTGAAACTCATCCTGAATGACGCGGTTTAAAATAGCGCCGAGTTCCGATTTTGTCGTCAGCTGAATTCGGCTGCCCTGCCGCGTGATGCATAAACCGCGGCCCGCAACCCGATACTCCGCATCCAGACGGTTAATAAGCGCCTCCAAGCCGTCCGGATCAATTTCTAAAATTTTAGAAAGGCGTTTAATCTCCACCGGCTCTCCGTACAAAAAAAGCAATGCCTCCAGCGCCGCTAAGTTTTTTTCGACTGATGACGACTCCATTACTTCTTAATAATAATATCGGTAAACGCCCCTTTTTGTTCAATATTGATAATCCTATCTTTTAAAAGATGAAGGATGGCGAGAAAAAGCGCAATAGCTTCGCTTTTATTCTTATCTTTGGCCAAGCCCGAAAAACTCAACTCGGCGTGTTCCGAGATTCTCTGCAAAAGCTCCTGAACTTTTTCCTCAACACTGACAATGGCTTTCTTTATCTTTTCCGTTTCCAGCGGCGCAAACTCTCTCAGTGATACGGCAAGTTTTTCCACGGCGGACAAAACGTCGTCTTGAGTAAATTCTTTCGGCGGATAAAATGCCGCCTGCCGGCCCAGGAATAACGGCCGGGAGAAAGATATCGTTTCGCCGCTCCAAAGCCGCTGAAGATAACGTCCGGCGCCGCGCAAATCCTTATATAATTTCAGCCGCCGCTCAAGATCGTGGATGCCCGCCTTTTCTGACGGCTCCAATTCCAACGACGGCAGCAATACTTTGGATTTAATAAGCACGAGCTGCGCCGCCACCTGTAAAAAATCGGCCATAAGACGGAGCTCTATCTCGGAAAGCGATTTTATATAGTTCAAAAAATCGGACGTTACTTCGGCCAGGTTTATCTGAGTAATTTCGAGCTTCTTTGCCTCTATAAGATCCAGAAGCTTATCAAGAGGCCCGGAAAATTGTTCAAGTTTTAGTTCGTACATTATTTTAACGCTTCTCTCGTATACACATTACTCGGGTTCCACAGCATCCAACCGTCATGCAGGCCGGCGTCCTCAACGGCTTTTATCTGTGCCCGCACTTTCTCCGTGTCATACGTGGCACCGAGATTAAAATCTTGAAGCCACGGCCGCAATTTTGAATTATGAACTATGAATTCGGAATTAGAAATAGTTGAAGTAGTACTTGAGCCGTAATTCATAACTCCTGATTCATAATTCTTCAAACGCCGTAAAGCGCTGTCCATTGAATATCTCACCACATCGTACGGGTGCGCGGCCGGAATCTGAAAACCGAGAAAACCGTTTGCGTAATGCGAAGGATACACCATCGGCGACACGTAATCAAAATATTGGTACGCATCCTCAATCACTTGCCCGATCCCAAGATCGTCATGGTTCACGGTTGAAAGGCCGAAAAGGTCTGCAGAAATTTTTACGCCCTGCAATTCACTCCGCAAATGCCGGAAAAATTCCGCAATGATCTTATGCTTTTCCATTGTACCCGTATAAAAAGGGTAAGCCATATCGGAAAGATTGCCGTCAGAAGCAAAACGGATGTAATCAAAATTTAATTCGTCAAAACCTCGCGACGCGGCATCTTTGGCAATTGCAATATTATAATCCCACGCGTCTTTTGCGGCCGGATCAATCCAAGAAAGCCCCTTGCGATCTTTCCACGTCTGGCCGGCCGCGCGGCTTTTGATAGCGAGGTCCGGCCTGGCCTTGGCCAATACGGGGTCCTGAAACAGCGTTATCCTCGCAACTACATATATGCCCTCGTCGTGCAGGCGTTTTATTAACGCGTTAATCCGAGGTATTCTAACTTCGCGGGCGCCGTATTTTATAACCGCCTCATTGTTAATGTCATAAGCGACGTATCCTGAATAATCTTTTATATCAATGACTACGGCGTTCAATTCCGTGTTTTTAATAAGATCAATAAGATAGTTTACTTTTGAAGCCGAACCGGCCGACCAGCTTGTGGCGTAAGCGGCTTTTATAACCTGCGGCGCCTGTCCGGTAGGCAGGGATTCAGAAAGCGGTTTTTGATTCTCGATATCGCGGGCCGCAATCAACTGGCCGGACAGGATAGTGGAAGAGGCCTCGGAAGGAGGAGGCGCCTCTACGATATCAGGCAAGGCCGCGTGCGGATCTCCGGAAAATGAGTTTATTTCTATCTTATGCTCCGCCTGCCAAAATAAAAATAAGCCGTAGGCCACAACAATAAAAAAGGCGATTACGAGGACGTACCTCATATGGTATATTTATAATAATATCCCGCCCCAAGATAAACTACAATAAATGCCGCCGGAATATTGACAAAAAGGTTCTCCATTCTATATACTATTCAACTGATAATCACACATGGAGCCATTGGAACAAAAAGAAAATAAAGAAGGGCCGACAGAACTGAGTGAAAAGCTGAATCTTTGCGAAAAAGAACGGGAAGAGTATCTCAACGGCTGGCGCCGCGCAAAAGCGGATCTCATCAACTATAAAAAAGAGGAAATGCAGCGGCTGGAGGAAGTGGTCAAATTCGGCAACGAAGAAATATTGAAAGAGTGCATCGCCACACTGGACAACTTCGGACTTGCCATCGCCGCTCTGGAAAAAGCCGGCCCGGTAGAAAAAGGCGTTTACCTTATAAAGGCGCAGATCGGAGACCTGCTAAGAAAACACGGCGTTGAACGTATTGCGGCAGCATCCGGACAGCCCTTTAATCCGGCGCAACACGAGGCCATCGTAACGGTTGAGTCCGATAACCCTTCGGGCACTATTGTCGAAGAAATTGAAACGGGGTATACTTTACACGGAAAAGTCATTCGACCTTCAAAAGTAAAAGTATCAAAATAATATGTCTAAAATTTTAGGAATAGATCTGGGTACTACAAACTCGGCTATGGCCGTGATGGAAGGCGGCGAGCCGAAGATCATAGAAAATCACGAAGGTAATAGAACTACGCCCTCCATAGTCGCACTGAGCAAATCTGGCGAACGTTTGGTCGGATTGCTTGCGAAAAGACAAGCCGTCACCAATCCCAAAAATACCATTTCTTCGGTAAAGCGTCTCATCGGCAGAAAATTTTCGGACTCCGAAGTGCAACATGATAAAGCGTGGCTGCCATACGATCTCCGCGAGTCACCTTCCTTGGGAGTCGAGATCAAAATGGGCGATCCTTCGACTGGCTCAGGACAGGCTCGCTGGTATACGGCCGAAGAAATATCGGCGATGGTACTCGCAAAACTGAAGGCAGATGCGGAAGCGAAGGTCGGAGAAAAAATCGAAGAAGCGGTCATCACGGTGCCTGCGTATTTCGACGACAGCCAACGTCAAGCTACAAAAAATGCCGGGGAGATCGCGGGCCTGAAAGTGCGTCGCATCCTCAACGAACCGACGGCCGCGGCACTTGCCTACGGCTTGAACAAAAAAAAGAACGAGAAAATAGTTGTTTACGATTTCGGCGGCGGAACCTTCGACATCTCGGTGCTTGAAGTCGGCGATGACACCGTTGAAGTCAAAGCAACCGGCGGCGATACGCACCTCGGCGGCGACGATTTTGACAAACGCATCATCGAGTACCTTGTCACAGAATACAAAAAACAGGAAGGGATTGACTTGTCTAAAGACGCCCTAGCGCTGCAGCGCCTTAAAGAAGCGGCGGAACGCGCAAAACATGAACTGTCGACCGCCTATGAAACCGAGATCAATCTCCCCTATGTCACTTCCGACGCCTCCGGACCGAAACATTTCCTGATGAAAATGGCGCGTGCCAAGATCGAGGAACTGGTGCGCGATCTGATAGATCGCTCCATCGGCCTCGTAAAAGAAACCGTCACTGCTGCCTCCCCCAAAGGCGCCGGCTTCAAACTTTCGGAAATCGACGAGGTTATTCTGGTCGGAGGACAAACACGGATGCCGGCCATGCAGGAAGCGGTTAAAAAACTTTTCGGAAAAGAACCGCATCAGGGGATTAATCCCGATGAGGTGGTGGCAGTCGGAGCGGCGGTACAGGCGGGAATCCTTCAAGGGGACGTCAAGGACGTTCTTCTTCTCGACGTCACACCGCTAACGCTCAGCATTGAAACGCTCGGCGGGGTTGCTACGCCCATGATACCGAAAAATACAACGATCCCGAGCGCAAAGACCCAGATTTTTTCCACGGCGGCCGACAATCAGACATCGGTGGAAATTCACGTGGTGCAGGGTGAACGAACGATGGCCGCCGACAATAAAACTTTGGCAAGATTTATCCTCGACGGCATTCCGCCTTCGCCCCGCGGCATACCGCAAATCGAAGTCACTTTTGATATTGATGCCAACGGCATTCTCAATGTTTCGGCCAAAGACAAAGCAACGAGTAAAAGCCAATCGGTTAAAATTGAAGCCACGACTTCGCTCTCCAAAGAAGAAATCGAACGGC
Organism: uncultured Candidatus Saccharibacteria bacterium; assembly: GCA_964627585.1. Lineage (GTDB taxonomy): Bacteria > Patescibacteriota > Minisyncoccia > UBA6257 > GWB1-45-9 > CAZVKF01. Next base: position 7,814 of record CAZVKF010000029.1, read on the forward strand.
TAAAAAACGAAGCGGCGCAGCACGCGGAGCAAGACGCAAAGAAACGCGAACTTGTCGAAATAAAAAATCAGGCCGAGAACCTGATTTATGTCGCGGAAAAAACCGTTCGTGAAAGCGGGGAAAAAATATCGGCCGATACCAAGGATGCCGTTTCCAAAAAAATAGAGGCGCTGAAATCTGTAAAAGACGGAAGCGACGGCGAGGCGATCAAAAAAGCGTTGACGGACTTGTCAACAGAGCTCCAAAAAATCGGCCAACAGATGTATAATAAAAATGATGGCCAATCCGGAAACGGTAGCGGAAGTTGATACTTCTCTGGGGAAAATAATCTTTTTAAGCTTGGTCAGCATACTGCTGGCGGCGCTCTCGGGGTACCTGCTTCTTGCGGCATTCCAGAACGGAGAAGCGCGTTCTTACTTTTGGGCAATAATGACGCTTTGTCTTTTTCTGGCCGCATTTGTCCTTCATACTCTGCTCATTAAATATTTCCAAACGCAGGTACTAATCATAATATTGGAATCCGCCGCACTTACCGCCTTTTTTTTGCAGCCCTTTATTAAGTTCCTTTCGATTGTGACCCTGACTCTTTGGTCTGTCGGCATGTTGTTCCTAATATGGGGAGCATATGCGGGATACCAGTATCTGCAGTCAAACTTGAAGATAAAATTTTTTCAGCTGGCAACGCGAACGCTTCGCGGCGCATCTACGGGATTGGCCATTATTCTCGTAATCCTCTACATTGCATTCTACGGCACGCAGGGCATCCCTTTATCGCAGGGGACGGTGCAACTGTTCTTACGCACGATGCAGCCGTTCGCGCAGCGATACGTCGCAAGCTTCTCGCTCGCCTTAACGATTAACGATCTCTTCCGCGAAATCATCATAAGTAATTTCAGCGATGAAGCGCTGAAAAAACTGAATACGCTTCCGCCTACC
>CAZVKF010000030.1:0-8693 GCA_964627585.1 uncultured Candidatus Saccharibacteria bacterium
TTTGAACCTCTACTCCCTTGCGGGAACAGCGTCCTGAACGCTGCGTGTCTGCCAATTCCACCACGGGGGCGTATCACAAATAAAGAAAGGGAGGATACGCCGCCAGTATGAGATTAATCTTTGTTGTTTTTACTATAGCATAAAGTGTCTCAATTAGTCAAATGACAGAATCCTTACGCTTTTGAGATACCAGCGCTCAATGTCCTCAAATCGTTGCGAGGGCGTGGTAATAAATTTGTCGTTGAAGCCGTAAAGTTGAGGAATGGATACGTAGAGGTAGTTAGGCGAATAGAGGAAGATGGCGGGCGTGTCTTGATATATCAAAGATTGAAGGCTTGACAGATCTTCGGCGCGCGCGGCGGAGTCGAATTTTCTGCGAACCGATTCCATAAGCGCATCCGCGGTTTTGTTGTCGTAAAGCGCGAGGTTCAAGCCCGGGAAGTAGCGTTGCGAAGAATGCCAGAATGAGAATAGGTCGGGCACGCTGTTTAAAATGTTTCCGAAAAGTATCATTTCGTAATCGCGATTTCGGATCGGCCCGGCAGTTACGTCTTTGGGATTCATTACGATGAGGTTGAGCTTTACGCCTATTCTTTCCCAGTTCGTTTTGAGCAATTCCGCGGTTTTCACCAGAAAATCGATTTGGGGCACAACTAAATTGAACTCAAGCCGAATTATCGACTTGTTGACGCTCTTTGTTCTTATTCCGTCGTCGCCGACTTTCCATCCGCTCGATTCAAGAATCTGTCGCGCCGTTTCGATCGAGAATGATTCTTCGGGATATGCCGCCGGATCGTAGCCGTCCATATGAGGCGAAATCGGTCCAGCCATGACGTCTCCGCGATTATCAAATATTTCCTTAAGCATCGCGGCTTTATCGGTTGCGCTCAAGAGCGCCAGGCGGACGTTCTTTTCTCGCAGGGAAGCATTGGCGTTGCCGTTGAAAAAAACTGCATAATACCTCGGCATGGAGATTTCGAAAAGATCATGCCTCAGCCGGATTTGCTGCAACTTTTGAGGATCGATGCCCCCAAAACCGTCTATCTGCCGGTTGTTGAAAGCGGTAATAAGGCGGTCGGTGTCGGAATAAAATCTCAGCGTCATATTTTTAATCAGAGGTTGATCGCCGGCATAATGTTCGTTTGCTTCCAGCATATAATCGGTTACGAAGCCGTCCTTTCTTTTCTTGTAGTCGACGAATTTAAACGGTCCGCTGCCGATCGGACGGAGATTGTAATCGGAGAGGCGGAAATTAGCGGGAGGTACATCGGCAAAGATGTGTTTCGGAATTACGAGAAGATCTTCGAGGTTATTTTCAAAAAATGCGTAAGGCATTCGGACCAGCAGACGTAATTCCTGCACGCTGACGCGCTCGGGGATAACGCCTTGCCAGGCCTGGAAAAGAGGAGAATTCGCGTCCGGATCCTGAACGGTTTCTATGGTATAGATGACGTCATCGCTGGTAAGAGGTTCGCCGTCCTGCCACACCAAATTCTCCTTCAGGCGGACGGTCCAAATTCTTCCTTCGGCGTCTGATTTTATGGATTCGGCAAGGTCTTTTATATTGCTGAAAACAAGTTGAACTAAGTCGCGATCCGCGTCATTTGCTCCCGCAACGATCGGATTAACGAATACCGGCTGGCCGACAATACCTTCCCGGTATTCTCCGCCCGGAATTGGCATTTGGGCGCTGCGCGATTGCAGCGCCGACAAAAAATTCAGCGTCAGCGCGACTATAAGTACAATCGCGGCGCCGACGAACGTGTAGTGTTCCGCTGCGGTGAATACGGCCCAAATTTTTCGGAATTTTTCCATAAGCTGGAAGCTAAAAGCTGAAAGCCGATTTAGTAAATAAGATCAAGGATAGCCAGCGCCGCGAAAAGTACGGCAAAGACAATGGTGCCGATGAATATGCCTTTTTCGAGTCCGCGCCGCGTCTGATAAAATCCTCCCTCGCCGCCGAACACTCCCGACAAACCCGAAGATCGTTCCTGCAGCAAAATGAGGACGATCAGTACGATTGCGGTAACAATTTGACCCAGCGAAAATGCGGAATTCATGCTTTTTCAAAAAGAGATTTTCCGGCAAAATTGACGATAATATGCACGGCGCTGATGAAAATCGTCGCGACCAAAAGTGTTCCTAATCCGTTAATACTAATGCCCTCGCTGTAAATGTCAACCGCGTAAAGCAATGCGGCATTGATTCCTATAATAAGCAGGCCAAAGCTTAAGATGATGAACGGCCCCAGCAGGAGTTTTAACAACGGACGGATGAATATATTTACGAGAGTGAGCAGGGCCGCGGCAATAATAACATCGCGGAAATTGCCTGAAATTTGAAATCCGGGCAGAAAATACGGCAGGGCGAGAAAGGCGACCGTGTTTACGAAAGCGTAGAAGATAATGCGGGCAATAAATCTCATGTTCTAATTATACACGTGCTTTGCGGGGAAATAAATCCCCGGCGTTATTGACCGCAGTCGGCATCTCTGTTAGAATCTGAGCGTCCTTTGACATAGCTAAATCTATATTGGCTTTTAGAAACAAGAAAAAAAGAAGGAGGAGACAATGAGTAAGGGCTTGATCGTACTTTTGGCGGTGCTGGGTATTTTCGGGCTCGTGGCTGCCGTCGGCAGTTGCGGCGCTGGGTATGGAGTGAATAAATACAACGAGCTCGCGAAGGAACGCGAGGATGTGAAGGCGACGCTCGGCCAGGTACAGAACGTTTACCAGCGGCGCGCCGATTTGGTGCCTCGTTTGGTGAAGGCGGTATCGGCATACGCCAAGCACGAGCGCGGAACGTTTACCGATGTGATCGAGGCCAGGGCCAAAGCGACGCAAGTCCGCATCGACCCCAGCAACGTCACGCCGGCATCCTTGAAGCAATTCCAACAGGCGCAAGGCGAGCTTTCATCGGCGCTGTCACGGCTGATGATGGTGACGGAGAATTATCCCGAGCTTAAGGCCAGCCAGTTGTTCCAGGATTTCATGACCGAGTACACCGGCACCGAAAACCGCATCTCGGTTGAACGCAAGAGATATATTGATGCCGCGAACGCTTTCAATAAGAAAGTGGTTGTGTTTCCGGTCAATGCTCTCCGCGCTTTACTGCCGTCAATTTTCGACTTTCAGCCGTACCCTACTTTTGAAGCCGAGAAGGGCGCCGAGAGAGCGCCGGACGTCGATTTTGATATCGACGGCAAGAAGTAAGGAGGGGGAGAGGCATGGCGAAGCTCGAGGAACTTTTTTCGGAACAGGATCGGAAAAATATAGCCAGAGCCATTCACGATGTCGAAACGCACACCCAGGGCGAAGTTCGAGTCCGTATTATTGAAAGCTGCGAGGAGGACGAAACGCCGCAGGAGCGGGCCAAAGAGGAATTTCACGATTTGGGCCTGCACAGAACAAGAGAAGGCACCGGCGTATTGATTTTTCTCGCCGTGGGACAGCAGAGAATGGAGATTCTGGGCGATTGGGGAATCCATGCCCGCGTGAAGCAGCATACCTGGGGCATTATCGTTGATCATGCCTGCCATTATTTCCGTGAAGGAAAGTACGTGGACGGCATTCTGAAAACGATTGATACCGTCGGGAAAATTCTCGCGCTTCATTTTCCGAAGAAAGCCGGAGACGTTAACGAACTTCTGGACGATCCGGTGATCGGCGATCGGAAAGGGGGGCGGTCATGAAAAAGTTTGCAACCGCGTTCCTTTCGGTTCTGTTTTTAGGATTCTTTTCGCAGTTGGCTTTCGGAATAAATATTCCCGACAAACCGGCCGGATACGTAAGCGATCTCGCGGGAATGATGTCGGCAGCTGAACGCTCTACGCTTGAGAAATCTCTGCGCGATTACGATAAAGCGACCGGAATTGAGTTCGCCGTAGTAACGGTGAAATCGCTTGAAGGCGAGGACGTATTCGATGCCGCGATGGACGTGGCGCGCAAATGGAAGCCGGGAAAACGCGGCAAGGACAACGGTCTGCTTTTTTTCATCGCCAAAGACGACCGCAAGTGGTATCTGTTGACCGGCTACGGCATCGAGCCGGATCTTACGGACGCGACGGTAAAGCGCCTGGTTGAAGCAACCACCATTCCGCGTTTCAAATCGGGCAATTACGGCGAAGGCATTTTAGCCGGCGTCGGGGCCGTCATCCGGCATCTTGGCACGCAGCCCTATGAAGAGCGTCTTAAGGAAAGAGAAAAGGCCGAAGCCGAAGCCGCTAAACGCGCAGCTGAAAACGAAGCGGCTTTTAAGGTGGTATTGCTGTGGGTTGTTGTTTTCGGAAGCGTGGTGGGCGTCGTTGCGTGGATCATTGCTTCCGCGAGGAAACGCAAGCGGCGCATTGAGGAGCTGAATAAGCTTCACAAAGCTAACGGCGATAGGATTTCCCGCCAGTCGCTCGAACTCTCAAAGCTCATCGCCGTTGCGAGTCAATACCATTCTACTATTGATGGGCTGCAGAAGGATTACCCGGCTTCCGGTTTCGGCGGATATCAAAAATCGCTGGCGTCATCGCAGGAATCCATGGCTGCGGCAAAGTCGGATTTGGCGAAAGCGGCGAAGCTGTACCGGGAGGGATTTTCTTCGGCGGAAAAGGTTGACCGCGTCCTCAATGAGGTTCAGGACCGCTTGGATCGGGTTGGCGGCGTGTATGCCGAAGTGACGAAGCTTCGCGGTGATTTGCGCAGTACCGTAACCGCTTACGGCGGCACGATCGCCAAATTGGAACGGGATATTGAGCGCGTCAGTACCGATGCGGAGCATAAGGATGTTTCCGGCGATTCCAAAAAATATCTCGCGAACGCCGAAAGCAAACTTGCTGTTGCCAAGGAAGAGGGCAAGAAAAACCGCGAGGCGGTTGACTGGCTCCTGCTTCTTGGACTTTTAGCCGGAGTTGCCGCGCTGCTCGCGAACGCCGAACAGGGTATTGCGAGGGACAAGAAAAAAGCCGCGGAAAAACGCGCTGAACGGCGCCGGTCTTCTTACAGCAGTTCGTCATCCAGCATTACGTTTGGAGGAGGTTTTTCTACCGGCGGTGGTGGCGGAGGCGGTTTCAGCGGCGGAGGCGGCGGCTTCGGAGGTTTCGGAGGAGGCGGCTTCGGCGGCGGCGGAGCCGGCGGCAGTTGGTAGTTAAAGATTTAAGATTTATGATTTAAGAAATAAGACACAAAAGGGGTTGTAAAGCCCCTTTTCTTTTTTTATAATCCGTTGTAATATAAGCAGAAAGTAACATGGAAGATCAGATTCTCCGTCAGACGACGGAACAACAAGAAGATATTAACGGCGAAGAGCTTTCGGAAGAGAAGAAAGCTTTGTTTACTGAGATGGCGAAGGCCGGTATTTTTTACGGCCGTAAAAAAAGCAAAACGCATCCTAAAATGAAGAAATACATTTATGCGACGCGGAACGGCATAGAAGTAATCGATATTTCCCAAACCTTCGCCTGCCTCGAAGCGGCCGCGGAGTTTCTTAAGTCCGTACTGAGCGACAAAGAAAATCAAATTTTAGTCGTGGGCACTCAGCCGTCCCTTAGAAATACGGTGGAGGAATTCGCGAAGCGGCACAAATTTTTATACGTTACCGAACGCTGGATCGGCGGATCGCTCACCAATTTCAAAGTTATTCATGGCCGCATTGACTATTTCAACAAGATCACGGCCGATAAAGAAGCCGGCCGTTTGGATAAGTATACGAAGAAAGAGCGCTTAAGCATCGATCGCGAAATTGAGAAAATGCGCACGATCTTTGAGGGGGTAAAGGGCATTAAAAATCTTCCTAAGGCGCTTGTGGTGGTTGACTCTTCTCTGCACGAGACGGCAATACGCGAAGCGCGTCGCAGCGGTATTCCGGTTGTTGTTTTTATGAACACCGACGGCAATCCGGACGATATCGAATATCCCATTCCCGCGAACACAAATTCCAGGGCGAGTATCGAATGGCTTTTAAGCTATTTTGATCAAGCCATCAGCATAAATCAGCAATGACGGAGATTATCCAAAAACTTCGCGAAGTAACGGGCGCCGGAGTTATGGAATGCAAAAAAGCGCTTGAAGAGGCCGGCGGAGATTTTGACAAGGCGCTGGATTTCATCCGCGAACGCGGCATAGCCAAAGCAGAGAAAAAATCGGAACGGCATACCGCCGCCGGCGTTCTTGAGTCCTACGTCCACAACGGCAGGGTGGGCGTGCTGCTCGAACTTCATTGCGAAACAGATTTCGTGGCTAAGACCGATGAGTTTCGCGGCTTGGCTCATGAGACAGCGATGCAGATTGCGGCCATGGACCCCGTTGACGCCCACGATCTTTTGCTTCAGCCCTACATCAAGAATCAGGCAATAACCGTTGGCGATCTCATCAAGCAAACCATCGCCAAACTCGGGGAGAATATAAAGGTTGAGAGATTTGTCCGTTATGAGATTTAAGATGTAAGATATGTACAACTTTATTCTTCAAACCGTAATTTTTTTGAGCTTTGGCGTAATCGTATATCTCGTGGCCAGGGCTTTGCCGCGGGTTTCCGGAGAAGATACGCATCAGCCCCCCAAGCCGTCGCTTTTGGATTCCATACTCATGCCCGTTACTTTGGAGCGCGCCGACGCTTTTTTGAACGCAATACTTGAAAAGATTCTCAGGCGTCTAAAAATCCTCGTGATGAAGGCGGATAACTTCGTAACCGGCCGGCTTGGAGCTCTAAAATCGTCTTCCTACGTAAGGACGGGCGAAGACAAACAAAACGGCCCGTCTGCGCAGGCAGACAGCAATGGCAAAGATTTGTTATAATTATATTAATGAAAGGCGGAGACAGGGGAGTGGCGATACTGCCGATAATCTTGCTTATTAGCGCGATGATTTTGGAAGTGGCCGCCGCAGGCACGTTCATTGTTTACATTTCGCAGCAGACGGGAAGCACTTTGCGGCGACAAGTCGAGTCGCTTGCCGCGGCGCAGGCCGGGATTCAGGATGCGCTGATAAGAATTATACGAGACAAAAATTTTCCCACACCGGAACAGCCCTATACCATAACGGTCGGGGATTGGACCGTTACGGTAACGGTTAACAAAGATAATCCGAGTTCCGGCAAGGACAAGGTTACTTCTTCCGCAAAGGCCTTTTCGCGCAGAAAAACTCTGCAGGCGATTTTGACCGTTGATGCGGATACCGGGCAGGTAACCGTTGATTCATTGGTGGAACAATGACGCAATTATAGCAATGTCCATCGCCAATATTATTGAAAATTTCGTGCGTCTTCTTACGCCGCAGGGGCTGAGCGGCGGTTTGGAAATATCGGATACCGCGGTAAGATTTCTCAGTGTTAAGAAGGGTTTCAAAAATTTTGCTTATCGTCTGCCGCCGGGAATTATAGCGGGAGGACGGATTAAAGATCGCGCCAACGCCATTGCCGTATTGACGGCGCTAAAAGACCAAGTTGAGCCGCAGAAGAAAAAGAAGATCAGAGTCGTTGTTTCTATCCCCGCCGATAATATTTTCGTTCAGACCTTCCAGCTGCCGATTGCCGCTAAAGAAAATTTGGCCGATGCGGCGGAATTTAATCTAAAAATGCTTTCTCCGATGGGGAAAGAGGGGGCTTTCAGCGATTGGCAGGTGGTGGGGGAAACGTACGATCAGCTGGAACTTCTTGCGGCGTTCGCGCCAAGCGCGGTGATAGACGGGTATATAGATGTCCTCCGAACCGCCGGTTTCAATGTAATTGCGATTGAATTTCCGGCGCTTTCGATAATTCGGTTGATCCGCGAATCCGGTGTCTCGGTGGACATAAAAACACCCTACATTCTTCTTAACATTGCTTCGGAGGGTCTGGATTTCATGGTTATGCGCAACGGAAACCCCTATTTCGATTACTTCCATCCGTGGGGACTTACGCAGGGCGGAGCGCGCCAGATCAGCTGGTCGGATTTTGAAGATACCGTTATTCACGAAGTGAAGCGCATTCTGAATTTTTATAACAGCCATTGGGGCAAGATAGAAAATTTAATTCTGATCGCGCCCGCCTTCCAGGATAGGTTGTCGGACCTTATTACAAAGACCTTTTCGTTGAAAGTTCAACCGCTTGCTCTACGCAACTACGGGAGTTTGCCGTCAACATGGTTCGTTGCTTTGGGGTCGGCGTTTAGAAGCGTCATGCCGAGATCGCGCGACAGTTTTATCTCGCTTATGAGTACGGGTGTGCGCCAAGAATATTTTCGTGAAGAGCTTTTAATTTTAACCGGTTTTTGGAGGAATATCGTTATGACGGCGCTGGTTTTCGGAATTATCAGTTTCATATTTGTATTGGGAATCATCAATCGCATCTCCGCTTCGCTGCAGGGTCAGATGAAGGGGTTTGCCGTTACGACCGCCGATGTCGCCGAACTGCAGAAATTACAGGATCAAGCCAAGACCTTTAATCGCCTGGTTGACCTGACGGCGCGGGCGGAGGCGTCCAAAATTGACTGGGCCTTGTTTTTCCGCGCCCTGGCTAAACTGGCGGGTCCGCGGGTATCGATTGATCGCATTACGGTTTCATCGCTCGGTTCCCCGGTGCTCATCAGCGGCACGGCGTTGAATGAAACCGAGGTGTTTGCGTTTGAAAAGCGGTTGGAAGACCAGAAGGGATTTGATGAGGTAACGCTTCCCCTGACATCAATACGCCAGAGCGTTGGAGGAAGAACGGGTTTTGAATTAAATTTCCGC
>CAZVKF010000031.1:0-8352 GCA_964627585.1 uncultured Candidatus Saccharibacteria bacterium
AACTATGTCGAAGATTCCTTTTCAACAGAGTGCAAAGACGGGATTTTAAGAATATTTACTTACAGCGGTTCGCCGCGAACCATTCGACAAAAAGTTTCGAAGTGGACTCCTTATTTGAAAACTCTCTCCACTCCAGATATTCGTCGTAGCTCATTTCAGCAAGGGTTTTTTCATTTCCCTCGGGAACAAAAATCAAACTTAACGGCGACCAGTGATGCTTCTGCAAAGTTCCTTTCGGCTCGAACGCAAGGCGTCCTCTTACATGCGCCATGAAATATCGCGGTTCATTTAAAGCGTCGTCCAAATAAGCCAGGCATTCCCTGAATTCGCAATCCCTGTTCTTACCGCGCACAAGAGTCAGGATGCCCCCAAGCCCGATTGTTTCAAGCGTAAAGTTAACGAAAGCGCGCGGGAAACCGTTCAGCGCATGAATATAGAAACCAGCATCCAAGGCGGCGACCGGCTTTTTCAATCTCTCGTACGCGAATCTGATTTTCGCATCCGCGATTTCCTTGACGTCGCTTGAGCGCGGTTCGGGAATGTCCAAAGGGAATTGCAAGATTTTAATCCCATAAGGTCCACACTCTTTTTGAAGCGATTGCACCTTTCCTTTATTGGTTGTTACGTAATAAAGGTCCAACTTACGCCCGCCGTCATATAATTAAAAAGCTGCTGAAAGTATAAAACGAGGATTAATCAAAAATCAACGTCCTATGCATAATGCAAGATACATTCCGGATTTCATTCCAGCCGGCACTTCGCACGAAAACACGCTGTCAATCCGCCCCAGCCGGCGGATTGCGCTCGCTCTCGGCCTCGCTCGTCCGGCCGCACTGTTTTTCAAGGAAGCTCTCGGAGGCGAAAAAGCTCGGTTCCGCCTAAGGCGGATTTTTCGCCGAGAGTGCAGGCCCGATTTGCCGCTGGAGCAAATCGAGGCCGATTCCGAGAAAAATAGTGCGGCCGGACACCATGCCCGCTCGGCCTGCGAGACGGTTTTCTTAGTGAAGTGCCGGCTGGAATGAAATCCGGAATGTATCTTGCATTATGCAGAGATGCAACATGCTATATGATATAATGGATTTTATGAGAAAATATATAATTTTATTCTTATTCGCAGGAATTTTGGCTTCCGGAGCCGCTTTCGCCCAGACCAACGGTGCGTCCGATGCCGGGGGAAAAGCGATTAGTCCGGCGGACTTAGGTGTTGAAAATCCGGGCCTTCTTCCCACCAATCCTTTTTATTTCCTTAAGGAGTGGCGTCGCGGCATTGAGCGGCTACTTACTTTCGGAGCAGTAAATAAAGCCGAGCTTGAATTGCAGATTGTAAATGAAAAAGCGGCGGAAGCCCTGAAAGTCGAAGAAACGAGGCGCGACGATACGGAGGCAATCGTAGAGGCGTTGAAAAACTATCAGGAAGCGCAGGAGCGTCTTCGCGCGCGCATCGACTCACTGCGCGATACTTCACAGAATCCGAATGTTGACCGCCTTCTTGATCGGCTCGCAGATCGCGTAGTTAAGCACGAGAAATTATTTGACGATATCGCGAAGCGTCTTGAGGAGAAGAGCGAGATCAAAGACGAAGTTGATGCAGTTAAAGAAAAAATAGAAGACACCGTAGCCATTGCGGCAGCGAAAGATGATGCGGCAAAGTTCGCTCCGCGCTTTGAGAAAGTTTTTCTTGAAGACAAATCGCTGGATTCTCGCTCAGTTGAAATCGTTGACCGCCTGCGGAAGAAAACATCCGGAGAAATAAAAGAATCCTTTGATAAGGTTCGGGGGAATATTTCCGAAAGACTTAAGATGCCCAGGGGAGAAAATCCGTAAGAACCGCGGCTCCCGGAAATTGGGTTTGTAAAGACGGAAGATGGCAACTTTCACAGAACGAGTTTTGAGAGCCGTTTCAAAAATCCCCCGCGGGAAAGTTTTGAGTTATAAGGAAGTTGCTCGGCGAGCCGGAAAACCTCGCGCGTATCGCGTTGTCGGCAGTGTTCTTAATAAAAACCGCAACCCGGTTATTCCTTGCCATCGCGTCATCAGTGCCGATAAAAATATTGGAGGGTACAACCGCGGGGTTAACGAGAAAGTTGCAAAGCTTTTGAGCGAGGGTTGCATCGGCGTACTGCCGACGGATACGATTTACGGCTTGGTAGGTTCGGCTTTATCGAGGGAGGCCGTGGCGAGGATTTATCGCGTCAGAAGGAGAAATCCAAAAAAACCTTTTATTATTCTAATCGCTTCTTTCGGCGACCTTGTTCGTTTCGGGGTCGCTGTGAGTACAAAAACCCGAAAGATGCTGCATAAACTCTGGCCCGGCAAAGTCAGCGTAATACTGCCGTGCGCTTCTAAAAGATTCTCGTACCTTCACCGCGGCACAAAGACCGTTGCTTTTCGTTTGCCCGCTAAGGCAGGTTTAAGGGCGTTACTCAGAAAAACCGGACCGCTGGTTGCGCCCAGCGCCAACCTGGAGGGTTGGCCTCCGTCGCGCACTGTTGCCGAGGCCAGAAAATATTTCGGCCGAAAGGTCGATTTTTACTTGGACAGCGGGCGACTTTTTTCCCGTCCCTCAACGCTGGTCGCGCTTGAAAACGGCAGCTTTATTGTCAAAAGGCGAGGCGCATAATACAATGGATTAAATGCGCAGGAAATCATTGTTCATCTTGATCGGAATTGTGATACTTTCGTTAGTCGGGGGCATTTTTATTTATCCCCAGAAGAATCTTTGGCTTAATCAATTCCGGCAATGGCGGTTGGGTTTGGATTTGGTCGGCGGAAGTCATTTGGTTTACGAAGTGGATATGTCGCAGGTTAAGGGGGGCGACCGCGATTCGGTCATGAACGGCCTTCGTGACGTGATCGAGAAGCGTATTAATCTTTTCGGGGTCAGCGAGCCGCAGGTTTATTCCGCTGTTGAAAAAGGCGCTTATCGTTTGGTGGTGGAGCTTGCCGGAATCCAAGACCTCGGTGCCGCAGTGCAGGAAATAGGTTCCACGCCGTTTTTGGATTTTAGGGAAGTGGCTGAAGTGCAGCAGAACGGCACAACTACCGCCGTATTTATGCCCACGGCCCTTAACGGCCGATATGTAAAAAGTGCGGAGCTGAACTTTGAAAGTACCACCAACGAACCTTATGTCGGGATTGAGTTTAATGATGAGGGGGCGAAAACTTTTGATGAACTGACCTTAAAAAATATCGGCAAGCCCATTGCGATTTTTCTGGATAACGAGCCGATATCCATCCCCACGGTTCGAGAAAGAATTTCCGGCGGCAAGGCCCAGATTACCGGACATTTTACCGTAGAAGAAGCGCGTCAGTTGGTTGAGCGTTTCAACGCCGGCGCTCTTCCGGCGCCGATTCATCTGGTGAGTCAGGCCAATATCGGAGCCACATTGGGAAGCATTTCGTTGAAGCAGGCGATTTTCGGAGGCCTTATCGGAACGCTCGTTGTCATGATTTTTATGCTGCTTTATTACAGGTTTTTCGGTTTTTTCGCGTGCCTCGCACTTCTTATTTACATTCTGTTGACACTTTCGGTTTTCAAGGTCGTATCCATAACTATGACGCTTGCCGGTATCGCCGGCTTTATTCTCTCCATCGGCATGGCGGTTGATGCGAATATTCTTGTTTTTGAACGCACTAAAGAAGAGGTGCGCAAAGGCATTTCAAAAACCAGCGCCATCGAGGAGGGATTCCGCCGCGCTTGGCCGTCGATTCGCGACTCGAACGTCAGCACTATTATTACTTCGCTTATTCTCTATTATTACACCTCGGGCTTTGTGCGCGGTTTCGCTTTGACGCTTCTTATCGGCGTTATTATGAGTATGTTCAGCGCCATTACGGTCACACGATCGCTTTTAAGAACATTTGTTAAATCATAAAAATATGAAGAAGTGGAACATTATAGGCAAGCGGACGTTTTTTCTTTCTTTTTCTGGATTGCTTGTTTTGGCCGGTATCGCGGCGATACTTCTACTCGGTTTCCGGCAGGGCATTGATTTCGTCGGCGGCGCCTTATGGCAGATGAAATTCGCCGATAAGCCGGACATAAGCGAGCAGGAGGTGCGCGGCGTATTCGCGGACCTCGGAGTTTCGGAGACGGTTATTAACAAGGACATCGATACACAAAGTTTTTTGATCCGACTGAAAGATATTTCCGAGATCGATCATCAACGTTATCTCAAGGCCTTAAAAACTAAATTCGGAGCCGTGGAGGAGCTCCAATTTCAGAGCATCGGTCCGTCCATCGGTTACGGATTGCGCAGAGATGCCTTTGTTGCCGTTTTGCTGGTAATGATCGGCATTTCCATTTACATCGCTTTCGCATTCCGTAAAGTTTCCTATCCCGTGAGTTCATGGAAGTACGGCCTCATTACGCTCATCACGTTGTTTCATGACGTGGCTATTCCGGCCGGCCTGTTCGCCCTACTGGGACGGCTGCGGGGCGTTGAAGTGGATACGAATTTTATTGTGGCGCTTTTGGTGGTTATGGGATTCTCTGTTCACGATACTATCGTGGTGTTCGATCGTATTCGCGAAAATCTCCTTTTACATCGGCGCGATACGGATCTCGCGACAATCGTTAACGACAGCGTCAACGAAACATTCGCCCGCTCGGTCAATACGTCGCTCACCCTTATTTTTGTGCTTCTGGCAATGTACTTTTTGGGCCCTGTTTCGCTCCGCTATTTCATTCTTACGATTCTTGTGGGTACTGTTGCCGGTACTTACTCTTCTATTTTTGTCGCCAGCCCGCTGTTGGTCGTTTGGCACAAGTTTAGAAAGTAGCGATGCGAATATACGAATGTACTAATTATACGAATAAACATTAGTATCATTCGCATAATTCGTATATTAGTATCGCTACACCGAAAATCAAAATGCCCAAAGGTTCCAAAATTCAAATCATAAAATATGCGCCGCCGCCGCCGGAACTTCCGGTGCATGGCAGGATGGATCCGGTGCAGGCCTCTTTTATCGGGCGCACGAATTACGTTACCGCGTTTGAAGAGAAGAAATTTATTTTCGGCATAAAGCGCGTTGATCGCAGGCGCCACGTTTATATCATCGGAAAGAGCGGCGTAGGAAAATCGAAACTCCTTGAACTTCTAATCCGACAAGATATCGCGTACGGTCACGGTCTCTGTCTTATGGATCCGCACGGCGACGTAATAGAGGCCGTTCTCGATTTTGTTCCGGAAAATCGCATCGAGGACGTGGTTATTATTGATCCTTCCGATACCCAGTATCCGGTGTCGTTCAATCCGCTGGCCAATGTCGATCCGGAGTTTAAGCATCAGCTTACGCAAGGGCTTATTGAGGTGATGCAGAAGCAGTTCGGCGCCAACTGGACGCCGCGGCTGGAGCATGTTTTTCGTTTCACTTGTCTGGCGCTTCTCGATTACCCGCATGCGACCATGCGCGGCATGATTTCCATGCTCACCGATCGAAATTATCGCCAGAAGGTTGTTGAGTATATCGAAGATGACATGGTGCGGCGTTTCTGGGCTATCGAATTTGCCGACTGGTCGGAGAAATTCGACACCGACGCCATTATCCCGCTTGTTAATAAGCTGGGACAGTTCCTCTCCAATCCGTTATTGAGAAATATTTTCGGACAGAAAGGAAATAAGATTAATATTGAGGAGTTGATGAAGCAGAAAAAAATTATTTTTATAAATCTTTCCAAGGGCAAGTTGGGAGAGGAAAATTCAAGTTTTTTCGGCTCCATGTTTATCACTAAAATCAAACAGGCCGGCATGGCGCGGGCCGCGTTGTCGGAATCGCAGCGCCACGACTTTTACCTTTACGTCGACGAGTTCCATAATTTGGTTACTGAAACGTTTGAGAATTTGATGTCAGAGGCCCGGAAATATGCTCTTTGTCTTACTATGGCCCATCAGTATGTGGGACAGCTTCTTCCGCGGGTGCAAGCCGCAGTTCTTGGCAATGTCGGAACCATTATTATATTTCGAGTCGGCGGCGAAGATGCCGTGAAGTTGAAACCGGAAATGGCTCCGGTGTTTGACGTAAAAGATATGATTAATTTGGGAACTCAGGAATTTTATATCAAGATGACCATTGACGGCGAAACGTACGATCCTTTTTCCGCAGAAACGCTGAAAGTGCTGCCGCCTTCGCATCCCTCATACCATGAGCGCGTCATCGAGCAATCGCGCCGCAAGTACACTATTTCCGCAGAGGCGGCAAAGAAGCTTATTGCCGAAGAGGAGGCGTCTATTTACCGCAGCGCTCAGGAGAAAGCGATTAGCGAGCGAAGGCCGGGCGGTGCGGCACCAGGCACTGCGGCATCGGAAAAAACTCCGGAGCCGCTCATTTAACGAATTGTGGAGTATGAATTATGAATCAAGGAAATCGCCAATGTCAAAACTGCAGAAATGATTTCGTCATTGAGCCGGAAGATTTTAAATTTTATAAGCGGTTTGACATTCCTCCGCCGGAACAATGTTCTTTATGCCGCTGGAAGCACTTGCTTGCATTCTGGACTTTCGGAAAATTCCGTAAAACAAAGTCGGATTTGAGCGGGGAGGGAATCATCACTGTTCTTCCGGAGAGCGTCCCGTTTCCTGTCTATGCCCGCGAAGAATGGGTATCCGATGCATGGGATCCGATGCAGTACGGCCGCGACTATGATTCTTCGCGGCCGTTTTTTGAACAGTTTGCGGGGCTTCAATTTAAAGTTCCGCATCCGCACCAGGCCGGCGCAAGAAGCATCAACTGCGAGTGGTCGGATGACGTCTGGGAGTCCAAAAATTGTTATTTATGCCGTTCGCTTCTGAACTGCGAAGACGTCAGTTACGGATACCGGACTTTCGGATGCAAGAATTCCGTAGACGTAACATATTGTTTTGATACGGAATTTTCTTACGACTGCGCCCATTGTTTCAAATGCTATAAAGTCAGGCATGCGTTTGACGCCCGCAACAGTATGGACAGCATGTTCTTGTACGATTGCCGCAACGTCCAGAATTGTTTTATGTGCTGGAATCTCCGCAATAAACAGTATTATATTTTAAATCAGTCCTATTCCCGCGAGGCCTATTTTGAAAAGCTCAAATCATTTGACGTCAGTTCTTACCGGGGCATCCAAAAATTAAAAGAGGAATTTCGCGGTACCGTGGCAAGAGAAGCCGTTCATCGGGCAAATTTTAATACAAAGGCAGTTAATTCTACCGGCAATTTTCTTACCGAATGCAATAATTGTTTTTCGTGCTATTTTCTGGATGAATCCGAGAATTGCAGATATATATTCAGGGGACTTAAAAGCAAAGACACGATTGATTCCGTCGGTTGCGTCGCAGAAAAGACGGCGCTTTCGTCGGCGGGCGCGTGGATTTACGAAACTATCGGAATGCTTTGGGGCTCGAACTGCCGTTATGCGGCGTATCTTGATGCATGCGAAGAATGCGAACATTGTTTCGGCTGCGTCGGCCTCAGGAAGAAAAAATTTTGTATTCTTAACAAACAATATTCGGAGAAAGAATATTCGGCAAAAGTTACTCAGATTAAAGATGCGATGCGGAAAAGCGGCGAGTGGGGAAAATTTTTCCCGTACGCACTTGCATACTCAGGATATAATTTATCGCTGGCTCACATATATTTCCCCGAAACAAAAGAGGGCACGCAGAAATTAGGCGGCCGATGGGACGAGGAGGAAGCAGCGGCAGTGACCGAAGGAATGAGCGGAGATGATTTGCCGGACCGGATTGGCGATGTGGGAGACGATATTTCAAAACAGGCCGTTATTTGTCCGAAAACAGGAAGGCGATTCAATATTGCGCCGCATGAACTCGCTTTCTATAAAGAATTCGAAATTCCGTTGCCGCATCATCATCCGGACTGGCGTACCCTGGAGCGGTTTAAACCGTTGACGGTATTGAGGCCATACCGCGGGACGTGCGCTTTCTGTTCCAAAGAAACAGAGCATTTTTACCCTCCGGAAACGGGATATAAAAAAATCGCCTGTATGGATTGCTATCAAAGAGAAGTGTCGTAATAATCATTAGACATGGCTGCGGAAAAGGAAAATAGAACCTGTCAAAACTGCAAAGCCGAGTTCGTAATCGAACTGGAGGATTTTCAGTTTTATGAGAAAATCCAGGTTCCGCCACCGACGTTTTGCTGGAAATGTCGTTTCCAGCGGCGTGCGGCATTTCGTAATGAAAGAAAACTTTTCCGCATCAAAAGCGCCTTTTCGGGCAAGGAAATTCTTTCGCTCTATCCGCCGGAGTCGGGGGTGACTGTTTTTGAGGAATCGGAGTGGGCGTCGGATCAGTGGGATGCAATGGATTACGGGAGAGATTATGATTTCTCAAAGACATTTTTTGAGCAGCTATT
>CAZVKF010000032.1:0-4382 GCA_964627585.1 uncultured Candidatus Saccharibacteria bacterium
TATCTGAGAAATGGCTTCATTGCGTATCTGATCACGCCAGTGCTCGTATTCATTGATCCAAAACGCTTTCACGACGGGATCTTTGATTGTATTGATGATTTTCTGGCGGAAATCCTTATCAACCAAAATCCGCGTAATGCCGAGAAGCGTCGAGCCGGGCGTATCAAGAAGCGCGAGTACCGCATTGTTCATAATGTATTCCATGCGCGCCGACCATACATTCGACCAAATTTTCGTAAAAATCGCCATCAGTCCGGATGCGACAAGATGTTTGTATTTGACATCCGGCAACTCAAGAATATTGAATCCGATGTGAAAATCATCATCGGCCGGATTGAAATAAATTACATCGTCCACGCGCTCTTTGGGAATTTTTGTCAGCAAGCTCTCAACAAATTCACCGTGAGGATCTACAACGCAAATGCCCTCGCCGTTGGCGATGTCCTGAACCACCATGTTGTGCAGAAGCGCCGTCTTGCCGGTTCCGGTTTTACCGACTACATACATATGCTGGCGCCGATCGCTGCGCTTAACGCCGAATAGCCGGTTTCCTCCGCGAAAATCGGTTCTGCCGAAAT
The DNA here is from genome assembly GCA_964627585.1 of uncultured Candidatus Saccharibacteria bacterium. Classification (GTDB taxonomy): domain Bacteria; phylum Patescibacteriota; class Minisyncoccia; order UBA6257; family GWB1-45-9; genus CAZVKF01. The sequence goes on from CAZVKF010000032.1 coordinate 579, forward strand.
AGATAACGTCTTTTTCCGGTTCAGGCTGCATACCGAACATTATATCAGAATTTTCTCAAGAAATAAGAGAGCAGTCCGATACTCGCGCCAGCGGCGCCTCTCGACAAAAATTCCCCCTCGATAGAAGTCATGCGCGGTGCGATATCAATATGCACCCACGGATAATCCTTTATGAACTGCCACAAAAATACCGCACCGGTAATAGCGCCGCCGTATCGCGTTTTGCCGACGTTAGCTACATCTCCAAATGTACCTTTAATATCCTCTTCGTATTCTCCCCAAAGCGGGAGGGGCCAGACAAAATCGCCGGTAATCTCTCCACTTTCACGCAATTGTTCTTCAAGTTTGTGATCGACGGTGAATATGGCCGATGCGCGCTGTCCCAACGCCACCACGGCCGCACCGGTCAAAGTGGCTATGTCTATAACCAGGCGCGGTTTATATTTCTGCGCATAAGTTAGGGCATCTGCAAGAATAACTCTTCCTTCGGCGTCGGTATTTAAAACCTCAATAGTTTTCCCGGACATCGTTTTCAAAAGATCGCCCGGATGATAACTGGAGCCCGACGGCATATTTTCCACCGCCGGCACAAGGCCGACGATGTTCTTTTTTACTTTCAGTCGCGCCATTGCCGCAATGGTATGAATTACCGCGGCGCCGCCGGACATATCCATGTGCATCTCGTAGATCGCCTGCTCCGGCTTCAAATTCAGGCCACCGGTGTCAAAGGTAACTCCTTTGCCGACGAGCACGATTGGTTTATCCCCCTTCTTGCCTTTCAAATATTCCATTATTATAAATCGCGGTCTCTCCGCAGAACCCCTTGATACGCCTAATACTCCGCCCATTTGCAATTTTTTAATTTCCGCCTCGCCGAGCACTTTAACCTTAAAACCCGCGCGCTTGCCGGCACGCTTTGCGGCTTCGGCGAGCTTTTGCGGAGTCATATCTCCACCGGGAGTATTCGAAAGAATTCTGGCGTCGTTTATCTCTTCGCCTATTATTTTCCCGCGCTGTAACGCTTGTTGTATTTTTAGCGTCTTTTTACTTTCGGCGTAAATCAGCGTTTGTTTAACAAAAAACCACCCCTCTTTCGGCGATGCTTTATAAGAAACAAATTCAAAATTAGCCATCTCAAACTGAACCGCCATCACCTCTGCCAAAGTTTCTAATTCGATCTTTCGGTCTGTGGCAAAATCGTCGAAATTCACTACAAGCTCTCCGATTCGTTCTCTTCGAGCCGCATCAATAACTTTTCGCACCGCGAGAATCGCTCTGCGGTGATTAAATCTGTCGCCAACGCCGATAATGAAGGCGCGGCGAGAATGCGGAAGAAATACAGTGTGCAGATATTCTCCCTCAACCGGATGAGTGTGCTTTTCAAACAGTCGAAGCTGCTCGCGGTCTTTTTCCGGCAAAAGGTTAAAAAGGGGATGTTTTGATACTTTATTTTTTCCTCTCAAAATCAACACCGGCGCGGCGTCCGGAATAAATTTTGATACTGTTCGAATTTTCATATTATGAATTGATATAACACACTAGCCGCCCCTAGACAACTTCTTTAGAATAGCACGCTTCGCAATAAATATTTTCATATTGCGCGGGGTTATGGACGGATTGGATGGAGGCGCCGCATTTCGCGCACTTTCCCGCATAAAACGTTAGGCGGAGGTCGTAGATCTCTCTAAAACGCATGAGGCGTGCGAGCGGATGTTCGCGGGGCAATGCAAGTCGATGGCGACGATAAAAATCGAGTTCATACGCCGTCAACCGGAAATATTTTTCGTTTTTCTCGTCGAAAATTATTTTGTCGAGAACGCTATTGTTCACGTCCTTGACGTCATTGGGGAGTTCGCGTGCGTTTACAATAGCTCCGGCTGCTTCGCTTTTATACGGCGGGGTATCCGAGGCGTCGTAACCATAACGCGGCGCGTTGTTGAAATCCCGGAATCCGGGATATGAGGATATAAGCGAAAGTTTATAGGGAACGGGCATGAGACGCGGCGGGAAAAATTCTACATATTCCCCGACTGCAAGCATCGAGGATTTTATCCCATCGAGCAGTTTCCAATATTCTTCCTCGGCGTACTGGCGGTTGAAAATGCAAAAAGATTTATTCGCGAGGCCGATGCAACCGAAGCAATCGTGACAGTTGCGGCACAAATCGCAGTATTCGACGTCGCGGCAGTTATCAACCTGCGAGGAGAATTTGCAGCCGTAATTGTTGCTGGTGCTGATTGTCATCAGTTCGTAACACAATTCTCCGCCGGCGCCTCCTACAATATCATGGGAATCCTTATAATATCCCACGCCCTCGGAATAATTCACGTTATCGCATTCGATAATCAGGTTTGACCAATAACAATTCCTGGAATTATCGATAAAATCGCCGTATGAATTTACGGAACGGAAGTTATTATCCGGCTTGTACTTGGCGTTCTTCTTCAGCTCGGAGAATTCTGCAGTATATTTTTTCAACTCGCGGTGATCGCCCAAATACACTCCGGCGATTCTTCTTTCGTATTCTTCCTTGGTAAGCTGCTGATTCCGGAAGCAATACTGCTTATTCCTCAGATTCGACGACATAAAGCAATTCTGGCAATTGCGACAGTCAAAAAGAAAATAGCTTTTTAAGCAGTTGCGCGATTGTTCGCAAAAAAAGCAGCGGTATGAATCATAGAGAATCTGCGACATATAGCAGGTGTTGCAATTCCACAGACCTTCACAATCTATGCAGTCCAGGCACCCGTCGCAGCAGTCGAAATAGTAAAGGTTCTCGCCGCTTATGGTATTAAAAGTGAGATAGCAGTTTTTAAGGTGCGTTGAAGTATTGGTAAAATCGCTGCCGGTATTGGTGGTGTCGGTTACAAGATTGGGCCGGGGAACTTCTTTTTGCAATGCGGCAAATTGGTCAAAAAAATCTCTCTTATTATCCCACGGCCTTCCAAATTCAAGCGGGTCCCACTTATCCGAAAACCATATCTGATGCTCGTAAATCTTATAGGGGGTCGTCGGAGGATAGGCGGCTATTATCTGCTTTCCGGAATATGCCGAGGTTATATAAAAAAGGTTGTGGACGTTTTGATACGCCAAAAGCCGCCTCCAGCGTTCCGCAACCCCGAGCGTCGGCAGCGGTACTCCTATCCTCCTGTAAAATTCAACGTCCTCCGGCCGCACGTAAAACTTCTCGCCCGAAAAACGGCAGGTGCGCCACTGCCCGCCTTTTTCGTCCAATTCCAGTTTTGAAAAATATTCCTCAAGCGCCCTATCAAATTGTGGAGTTTTAGAAATCATGCAACTTCCGCATTATAACACTGCTCGCAATACACGATTTCAGATCTTTCGGGGGCATAGCTGGTTTCAAACTCATTGGGGCAGTGATCTTCGCCGTGAAAATGGTCAGTGGCATTTTCGTATACTTCATTATCGGATTCTCTTCCCGTACACATGCATTTTCTGCGCCACAGCTTAAGCGGATTTCGTTGTTTAATCCTCTGATAATGTCGGCAGTTGGGGCAGAGACGGGGCAGGGGCAAGTTCATTTTCCTGTAGAATTGAAGCTCCTGGGGGATGATTTTGAAGGCCTCTGAGCATTGTTCATTACAATCTAAGGAAGTCCCACTTCCTAAGATTGAAGTGTGAGCGCATTGGATGATTTCATTCAGAATGCTGTCTGATACATCTTTGATACGATCGGGTATTTGGTCATTGGTCATAGTTATGGTGTATTGTCTCGGTTCGGGGTCTTTCCAGGAATAGCCCTGATTCAGAGCTTCTTCTTTAGTTAGAGGAAAGTACTCCTGG
>CAZVKF010000032.1:4392-8119 GCA_964627585.1 uncultured Candidatus Saccharibacteria bacterium
GTTTGAGAGGGGGTGTTGTTTGGTGGGTAGTACGAGGCAGACGAAGAGATTCGAAGAGTTTATGCAAAAACTTGAGTAATACATCTCCCGGGATGCGTCAATTTGAAATGAAAAAAAGGCGCGGTATCCCTCAAATCCGGAAGCTATTATTTCGTAATATAATTCCCCAGATCCGATGCCATAACAATCGTAACAATCCTTTGCCCTGGCCGCTATTCTTGCGCAATATTTTATATTTTCCGAATCATACGCTTCAAAAGAGGCCTTTATATTTTTGGAATTTAAAATATTATGGCCGGTTGAATTGAGGGACTTTAAAATATTCGCGAATTTGTGGACAGAATGCCCTCCAATTAATCCGTTGAAACGTTCTTGGATTGAATTGAGAACGAGAAAGCTTCCCGGCTCTATTTCATTTATTTTTTTGAAATATTCTTCTTCTGTATATTGTTTATTCTCAAATACATAATTTTTGTTTCTCAAATTAGAACTCAGAAAACAACTGTTGCAGTTTACGCAATCGAATAAAAAAGACGAATCAACGCAGTCCCGACAACGAACCAGGTAGGTGCTTCTATAGTTGTTGCTTCCATCGATGTTTCCGTAGCAAAGCTCGGAATTTTTTAAAAATGTACAGTCGTAACAATCTCTGTCTTTATCCGCGGCATATGAATAAGCAACGTTTTCGCTCCATACTACGGAATAAGATAAATAGCAGCTTTTATTGTCGCCGGCGTAATTGGTGAATTCGCTGTTTATACTCGTACGTATTTGAAACAAATTGAGCAGCGGAACTGCGACAAAAAGCTTATGCCATTGTTTGAAAAAAGGAATGTCCGCCTCATAATTCATTCCATAAGCTGACGCATCCCACTTATCGGAATACCAGCATTCTCGACAATAAACTTTGAAGGTTGCGCCAGGCGCATACATTGAAATAGTATTTTCCCCGCAAAGTTCGCACGTGCGTTTGTAAAGACTGCGCTCATTCCTCCAAATCATTCTCCTTACCATCCGGCATTCCGGACACCAAGTTGGCGGCGGAACGCCAATCCTTTCATAGAATAGAAAGTCCTCCGGTTCGATGACGAACTGCCGGTGGCAATTTTGGCATTGTCCGGTTTCGTGTTGTATCATGCGACCTCGCTTTGATAACACTTCTCACAGTACACAACCTCGGGCCGGCCGGGTGCATAGCTGGTTTCAAACTCATTGGGGCAATGATCGTCGCCATGAAAATGTTTGACGGCATTTCGATAAATATAACTTGTCTCTTGTCGCTGATCGCTTGTTGCTCCGCTACACTGGCATTTCCCGGGCCATAATTTTGGTGGGTTCACAAATTTAAACCGCCCAAGAAAACGGCAATTAGGACAGAGCCGCGGTAAGGGCAGACCGATACGGCGATAGAAATCAAGTTCCAGTTGTATAATACGGTAAGATCTGCCGCAGGAAACGCAGCCAATGACCTCCTTAAGAATTGAATCATCGATCTCTTTTATGTTGTCCGGCAAATCCGAAGCGTTAATTGTAGTTTTATATTCTTTATGTTCCGGCTCACGCCATAAATATCCCCTCGCCTCCGCTTCGGCCTTGCCCAAAGGAAAGAAGTCGCCGGCCAGAGTTTCGTTATAAGCAAACGGAGAAAATTCCGGAGGGAAAAACTCGCCGTAGCGAAAAATTCTTCCGCGCGCATCCGTATACGACACATCTTTCATCTGCTGGATTATTTTATCGCGCAACTCGAAATATTCCTCTTTGGTGTACTGCCGATTAAAAATACAATACTCCTTTTTCTTCAAACCGACGCATCCGAATAAATTTGAGGAAGAGCGGCAAAACGCGCAGTATTCAAGATTGCTGCTGGATGGCCAACACTCCCAGCAGAATTTAAAATTATCGCATTCATCGCCGCAAGTAAGAGATTCGTACATCTGTGAAGTCGCCCACCCAAAATTGGTATAATCGTAAGAATCGCTTGCGGGGGGTTCCAAAAACTGCGAATAAGCTAAATTTTCTCCCTCGTGGATGGAATAACAGTATTTGAGATTTTTCGATTTTTCAATATGCTCTCCGGTCGAATTTACAACGCGTATGGCAAGCGTGAACCGCATTGGAAATTGCTTCCAAAATTCATGCGCGCGGCGCGTCAACTCCTCCTTGACGCGGTACGATCCGAAATCAAATTGTTTCAGATACGCATGATAATCCTCTTTCGAATACGGCTTGTTGAAGATGTGATACGACTTATTCCTGAGATTCACGCATCCGAAACAATTGGAGCAGCCCACAAGATTCTTTGAAAACCAGATATCCGTACAGCCCTCGCAGTTCACCGAAAGGAAAACGCGATAGCTTTCATCCGACATATAATTTTCATAGCAAAGTTCGCTATGCCGGGCCTGATAAAGATCAAAACTGTCTTTGCTGAAAAAAGCAGTAATGCAGTAGGCGGAATTCTCTACTTCACCGGCATTGAAACAGAGATAAGAATTCTTTACATATCCAGCTTGATCGCAATAATCGGAATTCGTCATAAATATGACGCTCTTGGCCGGCCATGGAACGGTGTAAAGAAGCTCGCGGAATTGATCAAAAAACGGTCTTGAAAAATCGTACTCCCGTCCATATTCCATCGGGTCCCAAGCGTCAGACCACCAATAATCAAGATTGTAAACTCTTGCGGAAATATTTTGCGGGAACCCGGAAAAAATCTCGTTCCCGGTCGCGTCGTCTTTGCGGCGAAAAAGATTGCGCTCATTCCTCCACGCGAATCGCCTTATCATCCGGCACTCCGGACACCATGTCGGCGGAGAAACTTTTATTTTTTCGTAGAATGAAAAATCCTCGGGTGCTATGACGAATTCGGCTTTACAACTTTGACAAATGCGCGATTCCTGATTCATAATTCCTGACTTAAATTATACAACTTCAGCATTATAACACTGCTCACAGTAGACGATTTCCGGTCGTTCGGGAGCGTATGTTGTTTCCAATTCATTGGGGCAATGTTCGATTTTGGAATGATGAATGTGGTCGGCGGTATTAGTATATACCTTGTTGTCTGATTGGATACCTGAACATTGACATATTCTATACCACAGTTTCAGGGGATTTCTCTGTTTTATTCTCCGATAGTGACGGCAATTAGGGCATAATCTTGGTAAGGGCAAGTTCATTTTCCTGTAGAATTGAAGCTCTTGGGGGATGATTTTGAAGGCCTCCGAACATTGTTCATTACATTTACCTTGGTGCTGGCAACCTACGGTTTGGTTAAGTATGGAATCATCCACGTCTTTAATATGGTCCGGAAGCTGATCGTGGGCTGTTGTGATCTGATAATTTCTCGGTTCGGGGTCTTTCCATTTGTAGCCTTTTTCTATTGCCTGCTCTTTGGTTAATGGGAAGTACTCCTGGGCTATGGTTTCGTTGTAGGAGAAGGGGGATAGTTCCGGAGGGAAGAATTCGCCGTATTTGTACACTTTCCCTTTCTTATCTGTATACGGCATCTCCTCCATATGTTTCATAATCTTTATCCTGAGCTTGTCGAAGGATTCTTTGGTGTATTGCTTGTTGAGGATGCAATATCTCTTTTGGCGAAGACCCACGCAGCCAAAAATATTTGTACTTCCTTCCCAAAGGCGTGAATAAAAATAATAATCGCAAGTCCATGACATGGCCGAGAACAAGATCCGCTGCGCCTTACCGCAGACACTTGTTACTTCAT
>CAZVKF010000033.1:0-509 GCA_964627585.1 uncultured Candidatus Saccharibacteria bacterium
TCCGCCGGCTGGCGGATGCTTTTACATAATCTTCCAGCGCGCGGTATTTTTTGAAAAGTTTTTCCGTTACTTCATTAACTTTCTTGTCAGTGCACTGCGCCGAAAGCTCTACCGCGATCAAAAGCTCCCAGTTATTGCCGTATTTCAAAGCAATCTTGGGATGCGGAAAAAGTTTTTTTAAAACATTTAGAATTTTACCGATGCGTTTTTTGCGTTCTTTGAATTTTTGCGGCGCCATTATGTTCTATATCCTCGGTTGTTCAAGATACTTGACAAGTTTTTATATATCTAATATAATAGCATTCAGCAATCTTAACGCCAACCGATGGCCTTTGACTTAGTCCCGCAGAGCGGGATGAAGCGTGGTTGCGAGTCAAAACGTCCATCCCTAAAAAATCCCATAAAAAGGAGGGGACAGATATGTTCGGATTCGGCAAGAAAGTGACTCTCGCGGTTCTCGAGAACACCGTGAAGAGGATCAAAAACTCGGGAGTTGCTCCCGATAGGGC
>CAZVKF010000033.1:519-6092 GCA_964627585.1 uncultured Candidatus Saccharibacteria bacterium
ATCTCCTACCACAACGGCGAGGCGAGCAGAGATCTCTCGATGGTTCCGGTTATCGAAGCCGAGACCGAAGAGGAAGTCGAAGCCCTCGAAGCCAAGATCACCGCGCTGAAAGAGGGCAGCGAGGAGCAAATCGGTCTTCTACACGTCAGCGCGGATCGTCATTCCGCACGGGCGAAAGAGGTCGAAGAGCTGCTCAAGCTGCTGTAATCTCCTTTTAAGGTATTCCCACAGTAAATGGCCCACTCCAATCGGGGGGGGCCATTTATATTTTTAAATTTTCCCGGATTTTATCTTTTCCCTTATTTTTTCCACGAAAGTGTTGAAAAAGTGGAGATTGTGAAAAGTTAGAAGCTTCATGCCGGCGATTTCATTGACCCTGATAAGATGAGAGAGATAATTGCGGCGGTAACCCACGCAAACAAAACAATTGCATTTGCCGTCAAGCGGATTCTTATCTTTTATAAAAATTGATTTCCACAAATCCAATTTCCCCGAAGAGGTGAACGCCGTGCCGCGCCGGGCGTAATGCGTCGGCACGGTGCAATCGAACAAATCAATGCCGCTTTTTATTATCTGCTCCATATCCTCAAGATAACCGATGCCGAGCAAATGACGCGGTTTTGATTCGTTGAGACGGGGAACGGTCCAGCCCAATATTTTTCGCATTTCTTTTTTATCTGCCCCCAAATCGCCGCCGATTCCGAAGCCGTCGAAATCCAAAGAGTTTATGAATCCGGCGCTGTGCCGCCTGACGTCTTTGAACTTCGAGCCCTGCACGATGCCGAAGAGCGCCTGGTCGCTCTTTTTAACCTGCAGGCATTTTTTGGCCCAGCGGTGGGTGCGCCTGACCGCCTGCTCAACGTAAGCGCGCGTGGAAAGAGGCGGGGTGCATTCGTCAAACGCAAAAATAATGTCGGCGCCCAATTGTTCCTGTATTTTTATGGACTCCTCGGGGCCGATGAAAACCTCGCGGCCCTCAAACGGCGAACGGAAATGCACGCCGTCATTCGTAATCTTCATAAGTTTCGGCTGGGCGTCTTCGCGGATTGATTCTCTCTTGGGGCCGTGGCCTGCCCGGCCGGGGAAATATTTCAAAATTTTGCCGACTTGAAGATCATGCCCGAATCCCAAACTGAACACCTGAAATCCTCCGGAATCGGTCATCAACGGCCCAGGCCAATTCATGAATTTGTGAAGGCCGCCCGACGATTTCACGATTTTTTCTCCCGGCTTTAAATGAAGATGAAAGGTATTTGCAATTAAAATTTGGCTCCGCGTCTGAAGAGCTTCTTCCGCCGAAAGCGTTTTTACCACTCCTTGCGTCGCAACCGGCACGAGCGACGGCGTTTCAACAACGCCATGCGGCGTTTCGAGAATTCCCAGCCGCGCGCGGCTTTTGCGGGATTTTTTGACGATTCGAAAAGAAATCATCTATCTTCCCGAAATTCTTCATCCTTCAATTCTTCGCGCAGGAATTTCTCCATATCCTCCAGCAATTCTTTATCCCTCTGCTCGCGCCAAATTTCAACCTGCTTGTTTTTAGTAAACGCCCTTTTGCCGAATTTTTTTTCGAGCAGGGCTTCGTAAGACCTTAATCCCGTAGCTTCAAGCAGCCCCAAGCGTTGCCCTAAACGCAGCCAACCCATAAATTCTCCGGCGCCATGGAACAACTTAAACAGATTCACGGAGTAATCTTTTTTCATTTTTCTGGCAATCTTGATAGCTTCGGCCCAGGCACCGCGTTCGTTTTGCAGAATAGACCGCGCCGCGTCGGCCAGAGCAGGGTCTTTAAATCCCCGCATCACCAGCATTTCCTCAAAACTCTGTTCTTTTCCGGTGGCATAAGAAATACGCATATGTCCAATCTCATGCAGCAGCGAAAAAACCTCCCGTGGATCGGAAAGTTGTTTAACCGGAACCCTAAGCTTGTACTGTCGCGGCTTCGCTTCAAAATCTTTTCCCTCTTCAATAAAGATTTTTGAATTCCCGCCTAAACCGGCAAGTTTTGAAAAGTCAAGGATATTCTCCCCCGTCTTTGAATTTTGGACGGTGATTTTTAGTTCGCGCTCCGAACCGGCGCCGACAACCAGGTCGTAATCAGCGCCCAAAGTGGTGCGTAAAATCTCCTTTTCCTCTTTCTCGGGTTTAATTTCGCGGTCTTTAATCTCGTCCGGCTGAAAACTTTTCTCCTGCTTCATGGATTATTAGCGTAAAATTATATTAAATTTATCCCGCAAAGCGCCGACGATTTTCTTCGTTTCTTTCTCCGCTTCTTCGTCCGTCAAGGTATGATCACCGGCCTGAAACACGATACGAAACGTCAAGCTCCTTTGTTTTTCTTTTGATGACTCCGGCGGCCAATACTCGTCGATTAAATCTGCATCATAAACGTATTTCGCGCCTGCCCGATCAATAGCTTCTAAAACCTCCCCGATCCTTACCGCCCGATCAACCAAAAATGAAACGTCGCGCGTCACTGACGGATATTTCGGCAAAGGTTCGTATTCCTTTTCGCCCCCTACAAGTTCCAACAATTTTCCTAAATCTATTTCTGCAAAACTCACATATCCCTTTTCGAACGAAGAATTTACCTTGCCCATGTAGCCGACGGCCGCGTGATCGGACTCCATTCTCAACCCCTGCTTCGGCGCAAGAAATTTAATGTTCATATCGAGATCGCGCATCCAAAAATCCGTAAGGCCGAATTTCCTGAAAATTTCCTCAACCATTCCTTTCAGCTCAAAAATCGTTTCCCGTTTTTTTGAAGCGATCACCATACCCAACGCCAACCGCTCGCCGCATCCGCGTCCATTGTAAAAAATCTTTCCGATTTCAAAAAGCCGCACTTCATCGAAAAACTTGAAATTGTGGCTTACGTTCTTTAGAAGGCCGTGCGCAAGCGAAGGACGAAGAAAAGCCGTTTCCGCGCTCAAGGGATTGTCAACTTCAACCGGATCAACCCGCCAGAAATAACCGGGCAAAAGATCGCCTTTGGAAGCAAAAGAATGGCCGTAAATCTCGTTGAGTCCCGAGCCCGTTAAAATCTGCTTTAACTGATCGGTGAAAACGAAAATTTCGTCCGATTCGGACGGAACGAGCGCGACAAACGGCGGCGCCGACTTTATCCGTCCGTAACCGTAAAACCGCGCGACCTCTTCGGCTAAATCCTCAAAATTGGAAATGTCCAGCCGCAAAGACGGAACTTCCACGGAAAAAATTCCGGGTTTGTTCTTGTAAATTTTCAGCTCGAAACCGAGACGACGGAGAAAATCAACCGCTTCTTTATCCTGAACTTTGATACCGGTGAGTTTTCTAAAAGCGCCGACGTCGAATTTAATAATTTCTTTTGACTGCCTGCGGGAATAACTGTCCAAAACCTCAAGCGGTTTCGCTTCGGCAACCTCAAGCAGAAGTTGGAGCGCGCGGGCCATGCCGATTTCCGGCAAAGCCAAACTGAGGTCGTGAGAAAACCTCTGCGAAGCGTCGGTTGAAAGGCCCAAATTCCGCGAAGTCCGATAAACAAGGCCCGAATCGAAACTTGCCGATTCAACTATAATGCGCCTGGTTTTTTGCGTAACACCCGATCTTTTTCCTCCTTTTACGCCGGCAATGGCCAACGGGCCCTTGGAATCGGCTATCAACAGAACGCCGGCATCAAGCGAAAATAATTTTCCATCCAGCGTCGTGATTTTTTCGCCCTTCCTTGAGCGCCTGACTGTTATTTTGCGGCTTTCAACTTTGTCGTAATCAAAAGCATGCAATGGCTGGCCTGTTTCCAGCATGACGTAATTCATGACGTCAACCACGTTATTGACGGACTGGAATCCCACAGAAACCAAGGCATCACGAAGCCATTTCGGCGAAGGCCCCGCCTTAACGTTCTCGACGTAAGCGCCGATATATCTCGGACAAAGCGCGCCATCCTTAACCGCAACTGAAAAATTGCGGCCATTCTTAACGATTAAATCTTTCAAATCGGCGATTGGCAGATCTCTCGGCCTTAAACCGAAAAGGGCTCCGATTTCTCTGGCCAAACCCCAATGTGAAGCGGCATCGGAATAACGATTGGATGGAACGGAAACATCAAAAAGATCGCCGCCAAGATCGACGGTTTCAAAAGCCCGCAGATTCAATTCACGGACAACCGCGCTTTTCGGCGGAATTTTTCTTATGAATTTTTTCAAAAAATTATAGGAGAACTTCATGGCTTCTATTTTTATTTTTTTCAAACTCACGGCGATAAAAAATGACGTTTAACGTATTCGCAATATGCTCGTCAAACATTATACGCGTTGAAACCTTCGCGCGATCTCCCGCCAATGCCAAAATCTTCAGCGTATTTTTATGGTAAACGTCCCACTCTTCCCGCGTGACCGTTTCCGCTTTAACCTTTTTGTAAATTTCCATGTCTTCAACGGTCAATTCCTGCGGTTCAAATTTCGGAAGATTCAATTCCGGATTAGGCACGAAATCCGCCGCTTGGGATCTGCCGCTTAACTCATCCCCCTGAATCTTCGTTATTTCTTTCTTAAACAATTCCAATTCATTCTCAAAATTCTCTCCGGACAATCCCTTATTTGTTTCTGGTGATTCCTTTTCCATAATAAAATCAAAATTGTTTTATAAATCTCAAATCACCGGAATAAAACAATCTGATATCCGGTATTTTATATTTAATCATCGCGAGGCGGTCCAAACCCACTCCGAACGCAAATCCCTGCCAATCGCGCGGGTTATAATGGGCGTACTCAAAAACGTGCGGATGCACCATTCCGGCGCCCATGACCTCCAGCCAGTTTTGAGTTCCCAGCTTAATGTCAACCTCAACGCTCGGCTCGGTAAAGGGAAAATAACTCGGACGGAAACGAAACTTTATTTCCGGCCCGAAAAGCTTCTTGAAAAAATGTTCAATGACATATTTGAAATTCGCGAGCGTTACGTCTTTTCCGACCATCAATCCTTCAACCTGGTAAAAATTTATTTCGTGCGACGTGTCGGTGGCTTCGCGGCGGAATACTCTGCCCGGAACAATAATCTGAAAAGGCGGCTTATGCGTTTCCATATAACGAATCTGCACCGGACTGGTATGCGTCCTCAGCAACAAGCGACAAGCAACATGCGACAAAGATTTCCCGCTTCTTGTCTCTTGTCTCTTGTCTCTTGTCTCTTTCAACCAAAGAGTGTCCCACATGTCTCTCGCGGGATGATCCGGAGGGATATTCAATGCGTCAAAATTGTAATACTCCGACTCTATTTCTGGCCCGTTTACCACGGCAAAATTAAGTTCCGTAAAGATTTTCCTGACCTCTTTTTCAAGAATATCCAGCGGATGAAGATGCCCGATTTCAATCTTTTCTCCGGGCCTCGTGATATCTATATGAGTTTCTAGTTTTGAGCTTCTATTTTTCAGTTCGTTTAGTTTTCTGCTTGCATTATGATCTCCATTGAATAAATCAATAAGAAAATCAGAATCCAATACAATCATTTTTTCATCTTTTTTATAAGTTTTTCAATTTTTTTTGAAGATATTTCAACTGAAAGTTCTCTTTGCCTGTAAATGTCTTCTTTTATTT
>CAZVKF010000033.1:6102-8056 GCA_964627585.1 uncultured Candidatus Saccharibacteria bacterium
CAGTTCGTTTAGTTTTCTTTCTAACAACATCTCGATTTCTTTCCGGGCGTTATTGGCTTCAGGTCCCACCCCCCTTCTTTCTTCAATCGACAAATCTTTGAGTCCGCGCAAAACTTTGGTCAGCAAACCGTCCTGCCGTCCGAGATATTTAATTCTAAACGCCTCAAGCGACTTCATGCCCTTGGCGCCGTTTATTTCCTCAAAAGCCGTTTTTTTCAGAAGGTTTATGTCCACGGATTCGGTAATTTAATAATAGTATAATCAAATGTTTCCAAGTTATCCACTTGAACCTTGAAAACGCCGCTGTTAATATAGATTTAATGCCAGCAGTCGCACATCGTCCCAATCCCCTTTTGGGGCTCTTTTTTTAGATTAGATATGAACGATAAAATAAAACTTGCGATAGAAGGCCGCAAAAAAAACATTTCATATAACGAGCACTTCTCGCATCTCGTCGCCGTAAACCAAAGCCTGAACGAAGGAGCGCGAAACCACTACGGAAAAACCGGCCTGGCCTATGTTGACGTACCTCAAATCGTCGGCATAACCGGCGCGTGCGAAAACGTTGATACCCTTTTCAAAATTCAGAACCGCCTGTCGCTGCCTCTTTTCTTCACGCAAACCGGCCAACTCGCCCTTGAACAGGCGCTGCAATCTTTCCGCGGCGCGTGGACCGTAATCCATTCCGGACGCGACGAAGAAGAGGAAGACGACCGCCATCTGCGGCAGTTCCGCCTCACGGAAGAAGAATTTGACTGCACTTTCGCGGGAATGACGCGGGATAACTACGACGAAGACCGGATGTACGAAGCCCTTCTTTCGCATATACAAAAAACGGTGCAGGCGATGCTCAAAAAAGTGCTTGAAGATAACCAGGAACTTCTGGAGAAAGTTTACGGCAGAAACGCCGCCAAACTCCGGGAAGCGGCCGAAAAAAACTTTTTGAGAATATCCTACGAAGAAACGGTGAGGGTGCTGAATAAAAACGGCTTCCCGTCGGTAAGGTTCGGCGACGACCTCAAAGCCGCCCATGAAGCGAAAATAGTTGAAATTCTCAACCGCCGGAAAACCGAGTTGCCGGTCTTCATAATGAAATATCCGAAGGAAATAAAGTTCTTCAATATGAAAACATACACCAAAGATCCCCGCCTGGCGCTTTCAGCCGACCTTGTTTTCCCCTATGCCGGCGAAGGCGCCGGCTCCGCGGTAAGGGAACATGATTTTAACAAACTTAACGAACGCCTTCTGATTTCCGCCATGTATAAACTTCATCTTGAGCGCGGCGGCAAATACGAAGATTTTAAATGGTATCTCGACATCATAAAGAAGGAGGGCAGCAATCCCCATGCCGGATACGGCATAGGCAACGAGCGCGTGCTCCAGTATATCTTTGGCGCGTCCGATATCAGAAATGTTTCCGTGTTCGCGCTTCTGAACCTCCAGACCGGCGACTGGGATACCGCGAAATACGGCCAGGCACCGATACTGACAGCGCATAAAAGGCACATTCTTCTTGCGGTCGGAAAAGCAAAAGACAAAAAATATCTCTTGCCTTATATTAAAAAGCTCGCCGAAAGCAAAGCCGAAACTGTTATTTATGCCACCAAAAATACTTACGCGTTAATGAAGAAAAACGGCGTGCGCACCTCGCTGGTGTATA
This sequence comes from uncultured Candidatus Saccharibacteria bacterium, assembly GCA_964627585.1. GTDB lineage: Bacteria > Patescibacteriota > Minisyncoccia > UBA6257 > GWB1-45-9 > CAZVKF01. The sequence continues at coordinate 7,763 of CAZVKF010000033.1, forward strand.
AAATATCCGAAACGGATAAAATGCCCAACATCGGAGACCTGCTTCGAAGAAAAGTTTTTGACCTCATTATAAATATTCCCACCCGCGAAAAAACAAGTGGGGCCGGGGAGTTCACCGACGGCAAGCTTATCCGAAAAGGCGCCGTGGAAGCGGGAATTTCCCTCATCACCGATCCCGAAGTGGCGGCGATGGTGATGGAAAATTTAGGAAAATAATTACTGGTGCCGGTGGCAGGGATCGAACCTGCGACCTAACGCTTATGAAGCGCTCGCTCTAACCACTGAGCTACACCGG
>CAZVKF010000034.1:0-3246 GCA_964627585.1 uncultured Candidatus Saccharibacteria bacterium
GAAATATCCTATTTGGCGTTTTTTCCCGGGCCGATGCCAGGGATTTTCTGCGACGCCCAAAACGAAATCATCGCCGGGCTTGATCAACCTGATTCCGTATTCCACCTTAGGATTATAGTAGAAAGCGATAAATCTCGCTCCTATCAAATTCGGTCCCGAAGCGTCTATGACCGCGGTATTGCCTTTAATCACGATGTTTTTTCTTAAGACCGGCAAAGATTTCAGAAACAATTTTTTATATTTTAAAAAGTTTTTTCTTGTTTCCGGAAGACGGGCAACGCGCTCCAAAGGATAGCGACTCAGCGCCAAAATAAGTTTTTTTTGATATGCCGCCGAGATACCGCGCTTTGAAGCGTAATCAAGGGCGTTGATAATCTGTATGGCGGGCAGTTTAAAATTATACAGCTGCCGCGGAGAAGAAAAATTTGCGGCGTCAATTATATCCGTCCACCGGACTAGTTCGCGGAGATGCGCCGGCGGCTTAAAACCGAGATGTCGTTTAAGATGACGTAAAACAAGGCCGGCGCACGATGGGCAAGGATAGCGAAGCTCATGGTACCTGTCCGGCCTGAAATTCTTCTTCCATGCCTCCTCAATAAATGTCGTAGGATGATGGTCAAACCATATCGCGGCTCTAGGATGATAAAAAATATCGACGATGGCGGTCGGTTTTTTGAACGCCATCCTTCTCCATTTCTTTTTGTTTACGGGATGCGTAAAGGGTTTATAAACTCCGACGCCGTCGCCGCGCTGGCGCAAAAAATAAGTCAGTATGGCCGCGGACGAAATACCGTCAAAGCACTCGCCGTGAAAATAAATGTCGTACTTCATTTTTTCTTAACCTTTCCCGGTTTCCCCAACGCAACTATTCCGGGCAATTTTTTTCCTGCCAAAAATTCCAGCATCGCGCCGCCTCCAGTGGAAACAAAACTAATCTTTTTATCCAATCCGAACTGTTTTAGGGTCATAACCGTTTCTCCGCCGCCTGCCACACTGAAAGCCCTTCTATTCTTCGCGATCGATGCCGCGACGGCGCGCGTGCCGCGGCGGAATTTTTTATCCTCGATCACCCCAAGCGGACCGTTCCATATGATAGTTCGGGCACGGGCTATCTGTTTCGCAAACTCTTTCTCGGTTTTGGGGCCGATGTCAAAAATCTTTCCGCCGGCCGGCGGACCGAACCAGCGGAAATCAACGGGTAAAACCGTCTTTTTGTCTTTTGCCAGCGCTTTCGCTTCGCGGGAATGATATCCATCCGTCCTTGAAGCGCCGATATCAACGCCGCGGATTCTAAGAAGCGTATTCGCCAAAGCGCCTCCGATAAGAAACGAGGCCGCTCTCGCGCGAAAATACCGTGCTATGCCGAGCTTGTCGCCTATTTTCGCGCCGCCGAGAATGACAATCAACGGCCGCCGCGGCGAGCGCATCACTTTTGAAAGATTCTTTACTTCCGCTTCAAGCTCAAACCCTCCGCAAGAAGGCAAAAACCGCGTGATGGCCGCGACCGAAGCGTTTACGCGATGCGAAACCGCAAAGGCATCGTTTACGTAAAAATCTCCCAGGCGCGCGAGTGAACGCGCAAATTTTGCGTCGTTCTTTTCTTCGCCGGGCATAAAGCGCAGATTTTCCAAAATGAGAATTGATTTTGGAGGGACATTATCGAGCGTTCGCTTAATCTTCCTGAAATCAAAACGGCCGATGAACCGCACTTCCTTTTTTAAAAGCTTTTGCAAACGTGCCGCGTCCCGCCTCAAGCTCAACTTTTTATCGGTGCCTTTTGGTCTTCCTTTGTGGCTTAAAATCAAAACTTTATCGGCGTGGCGTATTAGAAACTTTATGATCGGCAAACTCGCCTTCATGCGCCAGTCATCTTCGGTGTTCAAATCAAGGCGCAAAAGCGCCGTGCCGCGTAGAAATTTTGGATTTATCTTGCTGATATAGCGCATTACTGAGATAATTATAACATATGGAGGAGAAAAGAGCCGAAAAACACATAGTGATACTCGGCGGCGGTTTCGGCGGAGTGCGAACGGCGCTTTTGCTTGGCCGCAAATTAAAACGCCTTAAGCTCCGCGGGCGTTATCACGTTACGCTGGTTGATAAAAATGAGTACCACACTTACACCCCGACGCTCTATGAAATCGCCACCACCTCCAAAGAAACGGCGAACAATCTTGACTTACGTTCGATAGTCACTTTTCCGCTGAAGGAAATCTTTGACGGCACCGGAGTAGAAGTCGTCTGCGGTACAGTTAAAGAACTCGATCTTGCCGACGGCGACATTCACCTCGACAAGAAAGACCTGCGCTTCGATTATCTCGTACTGGCGCTCGGTTCGGAACCGAATTATTTCGGCATCGCCGGGTTGAAGGAGCATTCGCGGCCGCTTAAAAGTTTTATGGACGCCCTGCGCATCCGCGATGCAGTTCTTGACGCAACTTTTTCCGCCTCGGGCGGAAAAAAGCCGGCGGCCAAAATAGTTATCGGCGGAGGCGGTTCCACCGGCATAGAAATAGCCGGTGAAATAAAAGAGTGGCTGCCGCAAACGGACGTCACTATCATAGAGGCGGCCGACACCGTGCTGTCTGGATTTGCCGGGAACGTCATCCGTAAAGTCATAAAAAGATTGGCGCGAATAGGCGTGAACGTTTTAACCAAAGAGTCGATAGAATCGATCCACGATGGAGAAATTGTCCTGAAAAGCAAACACAAAATTCCCTACGACGTTCTAATTTGGGCCGGCGGCGTAATGGCTTCCGGAATGATTTCGTCCCTGCCTCTTCAAATCGAAAAACGCGGGCGGGTAGAAGTCGCGGGAGAAATGGAATGTTTGCCGCAAACTCCGGATTTAAAGCTTCACGGCAAAATATACGCCCTCGGCGACAACGTCTGTTTCTACGATCCGGCAACAAAACGACCTGCTGCCGGAGTTGCGCGCGCCGCTCTTTTACAAGCAAAGACAGTTGCCGAAAACGTAACCCAGGACATTCTTTTTGAAGAAAAACGAATAAAGGCAATGCATCGACGCACTTACGAACCCGCAGAATATCCTTATATTATTCCTATCGGCGGCAAATATACGGTTGCCAAGATAGGGCCTTTTGTTATTTGCGGTTTCTGGGGCTGGATCCTAAAAGGACTTGTGGAATTGAACTATCTTGTTTCAATCCTTCCTCTCCGCCACGCAATCAGAATCTGGCTGAAGGGACTAAAAATATTCATACAGAATGACCGGCTGGGATAATA
>CAZVKF010000034.1:3283-8023 GCA_964627585.1 uncultured Candidatus Saccharibacteria bacterium
CTAGGTGACTGGAGTTCAGACGTGTGCTCTTCCGATCTAGCAGCTCCATAAAAAGAAGGAGGGTGCGGTGCATCGTGCGCTTATTGTCCGGAAAGAGCCGCTTGATCTCATTCTTGATCGAAAGAAAATTTGGGAATTGCGGCTAAGCGGTACGTCAATTCGCGGCCATATCGGATTAGTTGAAAAAGGAACGGGTTTGATTGCCGGAACCGCTGAGCTTACAAAAACCGTAGCCATGTCTCCGCATGAAATGGCGCGCCATTGGAAAAAACACAGGACTTCGCGAAAAGAAATCAAAAAATATGCCAACGGTGGAAAAAAGATGCACGCATGGATACTAATGAATGCAAAGCGCCTCCAAAAGCCCATTCCCTACCGCCATCCTCGCGGCGCAGTCATTTGGGTAAAAATCCCGCGATTACCAAAAGTAACGCCGCCTTTTAAAGGACGGCGTTTTTAGTTCAATCTACTCCCTCAATCTTCTGATAATCTCTTCCTCCACCTCTTGCCGGTCGCGGCCGTATTTGGCGCGGGAAAGTTCGCGTAGTTTTTCAGCAAATTCGTCGTTCCCCTCCAGCGGCGGGACCAGTTTAATGTTGAACGGCCGAGAGGTTTGGCCATTCGTCAGAATACGCACGTAGGCATTGAAATTGTCGATGCTGATAAGATCATTTTCGGAAAATACCGGCTCGAATTGTTTCTTTAGTATCTCCGTATCCTCAACGCCGACGCGGAACGAAATAACCGATCCGACGTTTCCAAATACGGCATCCCTGATTTTATCGGCCAGTTGTGCAATAAACTGATGCGCGATCACAAGGTTAAGGCGGTACTTCCTCGCCTCCGAAAGTATGGTCGCAATGGAATCGGTGGTGAAATTCTGAAACTCGTCTATATAAAGATAAAAGTCGCGCCGTTTATTTTCGGGAAGGTCCACGCGCGAAAGGGCCGCCATCAGAATTTTCCCCGTAATGACCATTCCGAGGAGATTCGCGTTTATATCGCCGATGCGTCCTTTTGAAAGATTGACCAGCAGGATTTTCCCGTCATCCATCAGCTGGCGGAAATTGAACGTCGATTTCGGCTGCCCGATGATCGGCCGCATATAATCGTTGGCGATGAAATTGTTGAATTTGGAGGTAATGTACGGCGTCATGTTGGACAAAGACGCCTCTCCTCCCACCTTGACCACTTCTTTCTCCCAGAAATCTATCACGGCCGGATTGGTAATTCGGCCCAATTTTCTTTCGCGATATTCAGTATCGGTGAATATCCGCGGCACTTCCATCAGCGTTGCCGGCTCATTCGGCATGTCCTCCATCAAAAGCAGGAGCGCGTTACGCATATATTGTTCGAACATCGGCCCCATTGTCTCCGGCGGAAAGAGTTTGTTGAAAATACTCTGCATCTCGTTGACAATGAAGGTCTTCTCTTCGGGGCGTTCAAAGTTGTACTCAAGCATATTCATACCCATAGGCCGCCAGTAATCGCTGGGATCAAAAAGGATAACGTCATTAACTCGCTCCGGCGGAATAAGCCCCAAAACATTTTGGATCAGATCGCCATGGGGATCAATCATCGCGACGCCTTTGCCGTTTTTAATATCCTGCGCCGCCATGCTGGTGATGAAAGTCGTCTTTCCGGTGCCGGTCTGACCGACGATATAGACATGACGCCGGCGATCTTCATCGGTAATGTAAGCCGGTTTGTGTTCGCCGCGGAAAGACGTCGCGCCGATAATCGTTCCCTTAGCGGCTAAATCGGTCGGCGGCGATGCTTCTCTGGCGCGCAACCATTCAATCTTAGGCACCGCGCTGGTAGAGGACGGAAAATGAAAGATGCTGGCCAATTCTTCGGTATTCAAAATAACGGCTTCGCGGTCGTTAAACTCGCGAAACGAGGCCTCAAATGAAAACTTTTTCATATCGCGCGGAACAACCGCCGTCAACTCATTTCGAAGCGGCGCCGAAAACTGGCTGAAATTTGATGCGATACCGTTTAAAAGTTCCTGCGCCTGATAAACACTCGGCGCCGAAGCTATCACGCGATAATTCACTTCAAGAAGCGATTTGGAAACTTTGGATTGCAGAGATTGTACCGCCTCTTCGTCAATCACTTTTTGTTCCTGCTGCTTCGTTTCAGTACTTAACGCTTCCCCGATTTCTCTGAAACCAATCGGGAATTTGCGCTCAAAAATATCCTCGGCCTTTCCGCCTTTTTTCAGCGCATTTATAAAACCGCTGACGGTTTTTTTGGCCGAAGAAGACGCCGGCCTGGCAACAATCTGAATCATCGCTCCTTCACCGACCTCGTTAAGCTTTGACAGGCCGTTAAGGAGGGGGGCAAATGTATCAATGTTTGCTTCCGCGTAAGTGCGTATGGGCAAAGCGTAGCTGAATTTTTGTTTCAGATACACGCCGGCGCCCGCTCCCTGAGGATTAAAGACGTTAAATTCGTCGGCGGCGTCAACTTGCGCGTCTTTCCAAAGTCCTTCGATCTGCCGGCTTACAAAACTGGCTACGGCCGAAGGAACAGCCGCGTAGAAACGTATCTCCTCTCCGACATGGCGCACCGCTGCTTCAAGGACAAACGGCTTTTTCAGGCCGGACAATACGCTGAAAAGCTGAGCCGAAAGATTGATCTCGTCTTTGAAATCCTTGCCTTCTTCCGGCTGACGCGCCGGCAAACGGATAAGCAACAATTTCAAATCGAAAGTATCGTAAAGACGCCGGCGGCGGCGCGACCTCCATAAAAAATAAAAAAGGGCGGCTGTTGCTATGACTATGACGATTGCGATGGCGGCTAATATCATGTCTGGCTACTTTTTCAAAATTCCCATCCTTTGGAACTCTTCCAAAAGTTTCGTAGTGATGGCGTCATGAAACAAATCAATCACCGCAGGATCGCCCGCTTTCCTCGCCTCGTCTGCGGCCCTCTCAATGCCTTTATGAATGGCGAGATCGATCAACTGCTCAACTTTAAGCTTTGATTCCGGAGGAAAATCTTTTGCGTAATCAGGCAAAAAGCCCCCCTCTTCTTTTTGCTGCGGCTCATTCTGCGGGTAAATAAGCGGCCGCACCGCTTCGCGTACGACATCGCGGTGACTTACTTCTCCGCGCTTAACTTCCGGACGGCTGACCTGTTCGGAAACTTCCTTGCTGAGCCGCTCGATGTCGGCTTCCAATCCCTTATGTTCAAATTGCTGTTCCATGAATCTGTTATAATAAAAATATGAAATCCAAATGGGCAGTTCCGCTGCTTCTGATTCTTATTATAATAATAGCTTCTTTTCTTCGTCTCTACAATTTAAAAGAGTGGCCGCCGGGCTTGTATCCCGACGAGGCCGTGAACGGCAATAATGCCCTGGAAGTACTGCGAACGACTCCGCCAGCCGGCGGATCCAAAGTGTTTTATCCCGAAAACAACGGCCGCGAAGGATTATTCATAAACATCCAAGCGATGTTCCTCAAATATTTCGGCGTAAACGAACCATGGGTGCTCAGATTGCCATCGGCCATATTCGGAATCTTAACAGTGCTCGGATTGTATTTCCTGACTAAAGAACTTTTTCAAACGGCAGCAAGCGACAAGCAACAAGCGACAAGCGCAGGATTGCTCGCGAGTTTTTTTCTGGCCACTTCTTTTTGGCATATTAATTTTTCCCGCATCGGCTTCAGAGCGATAATGGCTCCGTTTTTTTTGGTATGGGCAATATATTTTCTTCTCCAATCACTAAAAACTATAAACTATAAACTACAAGCTATACTTGGCGGAGTTTTTTACGGACTAGGATTCTATTCTTACATCGCATATCGTATTACGCCGCTGTTCGTCGGTTTTATTCCGATCTACCGTTTCCTTCGAAACAAAGACGGAGCCGAACGGAAAAAAATACTACTTTCTACTTTCTACTTTCTACTTTCTACTTTTATCGTTGCCCTTCCCATCGGAATATATTTTCTGGAGCATCCGGCGGACTTCTTCGGCCGCGCCTCGGAAGTATCGATTTTTTCCTCGATGCAGCCATTAAGCGATTTGGGGCTGAACATCGTCAAAACCGCGGCGATGTTCAACTGGCACGGCGATTGGAATTGGCGCCATAACTACGCCGGCAAACCTGAACTTTTTTGGCCGGTAGGGATCCTGTTTTTGACCGGCATTTTAGGCGGCGCATGGAAAGCGCTGCGGCAAAAACAGTATTTCAATCCCGAAATGTTTTCATTTATATGGATTGCAACAGCCGCGCTGCCGGTCGTTATATCTAATGAGGGCGTCCCGCATGCCCTGCGTTCCCTTCTGATGGCGCCGCCGGTATTCATTCTTGCCGCAAGCGGCGGATTGGTTATTTACGCCTTCGTGAAAAAATACAGCCGCCTTCCCTCAAACATAATCAGCGCCTACGTTATCGTTTTTTTAACGCTATTGGCGCTTGAAGCCGTAATCGCTTACGCCTCCTGGGCGTTAAATCCTGCTACCGCGGAATCATTCTCCGCAAATTACGTCGCGATAGGCCGCGAACTAAATGCACTGCCCCAGACAATGCCGAAGTATGTATTGGTAAAAGCCCGGGGAGTGGTAGTGCGCTGCATTCCTATTCCTGCCCAGACCGTCATGTTCATGACCGATACCTTCTCGCCGCAGAATCAGAAAGTGAAAAATATCCACTATGTATTACCGCAGGACGAATCAGAAATTCCTCAGGACGCCTATAAGGTTACTATCCAATAATGCAAAGAATTG